>NZ_JBHXEG010000074.1:0-48908 GCF_042724935.1 Kitasatospora sp. NPDC127060 | reverse complement strand
GTCAACCTCCCGCAGGCGGGAGGTTGACGACGGGCCCTAACGCGAACTGGTCTGGACCGGGCCGCGACGGACGGTTCCCCATGAGGCAGGATGATCGGCATGACGGACACCCTCAGCTGGCTCGCGGAGCCGGAGTCGATCGCCTTCGGCGGCTACAGCGTGGTCCTGGCCCGTGGTCTGGAGCCCGCGGAGCTCGTGGCCCGGATCGCCGCCGAAACCTTTCCCCGGCGCACCGCGCGGCCGCTCGGGCCGTCCACCGCCGAGGACCTGATCGAGGAGCACGAACTCGACCTGATGAGCGGCACCGAAGACGTCGCGCTGCGGTACGGACAGGCCGGCGACCTCGCCTTCGCCGTCGCGTACGGCTACTGGCAGGGCGAGCTGGCCCTCCCGGCGTCCGTCTCCCGCGGTGGCGCCGAGGTGTACCACGTCGAGTACGAGGAGGAGAACGGCAAGCCGGTGCCGCCGCAGTTCGACTCCTCGCGGGACGGCCAGCCGCTCTGCTTCTTCAACCTCCACCTCGACGCCAGTTGGGGCCGCGACGGCGTCGACGGCGACCCGGCGACGGCCGCCGCGGTGACCGCCGACCTGGCCGCCGCCGGACTGCCCGACCCGGAGCGCAGCCGCCGGGACGTCCACCGGAGCTGCCTGGAACTGCTCGGCCGCCGCTTCGGACTGGCCCTGCCGCGCGCGGCCGTGCTGGACGGCGAACTGCCCGCCGTACTGCTGGAGGCCGCGTGACGGCGTCGGGGGCGTCCTGGGCGTTCGGCTGCGCCGAATGCTACGGCGAGGACGCGCAGGCGGTGTGGGCGCGCCAGCGCGAGGGCTTCGCGTACGAGGCGGCGGTGGTGGCCGACCCGCACTTCGCCGTCTCCGTCCGCCGCTGCCTGGCCTGCGCCCAGCGCTTCGGCTGGATCCGCACCGAGTTCACCGACTGGTCGGGCGGTGACGACGCCTCCTACCTGACGATCGTGCCGCTGACCGGCCGGGAGGCCACCGCACTGGCCGTCGGCACCCTCGCCCCGCTCGACCTCGGCCCGCTCGGCGAGGGCCGCCGCCACCTCCACCACGACCGGCCGAGCGGCGGCCCGGCCCGACTGCACTGGGCCACCGGGCCGTTCCCGGTCGAGGAGGGCCACTGAGCCGTGGCCGGGTTCGCCGGTCCGCTGGCGGGGCGGGGGCGTTGACCGGCTGTCTACCGGTTGCTGCGAGCGTGCGGACGCTTTGTTGGCACGTGAGCAAGGAGCGTGAGAAGTGTTTCCGACAGTGGTGACCCGTACGGTGGTCGGCGGCGTGGCCGCCCTCGCGGCGGCGGCCGGCCTCTTCGCCGTGACGGCGGGGGATCCGGTACGGGACGAGGCACGGGACGGCTCGTCGGCCTGCGGGGGGTCGGCGGACGTTCAGTGCCTGGCGAACAAGGTGGCGTGGAACGGGACGGGGCTGGTCATCCGCCCGAGGTGACCGGCCCGTCCGAAGTCACCGACCCGTCGGCGGTGACCGGCCCGTCCGAAGCGGCCGGCCCGTCGGCGGTGGCCAGCGCCGACAGCAGCGACCGGGCGTCGGCGGATTCCGGGGCGCCCAGGCCGCTGAGCAGCAGGTGCGCCTGCGCCGCGTGAGCGCGCGCGGCGGACTGGTCGCCGCGGGCGGTCACCGCATGGGCCAACACCAGGTGGGCGAGGGCGCGTTCGCGCTGTCGCCCACCTCGCGTTGCCAGCCGCAGGGCGTGGTCCGCCTCGTCGACGGCCTCCTCGACCCGCCCGAGCAGCCGCAGCACGTCGGCCAGCCGACTGCGGGCCGCCGACTCCCGGTCCAGGTCCCCGGCGGGGCGGGCGCGGTCGACGCAGTGGCGCAACTGTGCGGCGGCGGCGTCGAGTTGGCCCAGCTCCTGATGGGCGAGGCCGAGGACGTAGTGCACATAGGCGGTCATCGCGGCGTCGGTGGTGCCGGGGCCGGCCAGCAGCCGCCGACACGTCTCCGCGGCCTCTTCGGCGTGGCCGCTGCGGATCCGGGACAGCGCCGCGTTCGCGGTGCTCGCCAGCTCGCCCGAACGGTGTCCGAGTCGGCGGGCGAGGGCCGCCGCCTGGTCGAAGGCGGTGATCGCCTCCTGGTGTCGGGCCTGGGCCTGGGCGATCAGGCCAAGGTCGTTGAGGGCCTGACGGTGCACGGCCGGATCGTCCGCCTCCTGGCAGGCGCGGGCGGCCTGCCGGGCCTGGTCGGCGGCCTCGTCCAGCCGGGCCCGGGCCAGCAGGACGGTCCCCAGCAGGAACCGGGCGCGGCCCTCGGCGGCGCGGTCGCCGCAGGTGACCGCAGCCGTGATGAGGAGGCGGGCCGCCTCCTCCGCCCGGCCGGCGAAGGCGCCGAGGCCGAGCGGGCTCAGGGCGATCAGCAGGTCGACGGCGGAGCGCAGGGTGGCGGCGTCCGGGGTGAGGGTGGCGGCGGCGGCGGTGAGCGCCACGGCGCCGGGGGCCTCGGCCCGGGCCCAGCGGCGGGCGTCCGCCAGGTCGGCGAAGCCCGGGCGGGTCACCGGCTCACCTTCACCGAAGACGTCGGCGACCGGGTCGCCGGGGACGGCGAGGGCGAAGGCCGTCCGGGCGCGGGTCAGGAGCAGGGCCAGCAGGCTCCGGTGGGCGGCCGTGCGTTCGGTCGCGTCGAGACGCAGGGACGTCCGGCGGGCGAAGGCCCGTACCAGGTCGTGGAAGCGGTAGCGTCCGGCGCCCGTCGACTCCAGCAGCGCCTGGTCCACCAGCGCCTCGGCGAGGCGCTCCGCCTGGTGCTCCGGTAGGCCCAGGACGGCCGCGGCCGAGGCCAGGCCGAGGTCCGGCTCCACCCAGGAGAGGACCCGGAACGCCGTTGCCAGTGGCGGCGGGAGGAGCCGGTAGCTGAGCTGGAAGACCTGCTCGATCGCGGCGATGCCCTCGCGGTCGTCGGCCAGCAGCCGGACGAGCTCGGCGATCGGCTGGTCGGGGGAGGCCGCGAGCCGGGCCGCGGCGATCCGTACGGCCAGCGGGAGCCGGCCGCAGGCCTCGACCAGCAGCTCGGCCTGGGCGCGTTGGGCGGATCGGCGGGCCGGGCCGATGACGGAGTCCAGCAGGTCGAGCGCCTCCTGCCCGCTGAGCACGTCCAGCGCGATCCGCCGGAGGGACGGGATGCCGGGCAGCGCGGTGCGGCTGGTGACGATCACCGCGCAGTCGGAGGAGCCGGGCAGCAGGGGCTGGATCTGGGCGTCGTCCCGGGCGTTGTCGAGGAGGATGAGCAGCCGCTTGCCGGTGCTGGCGGTCCGGAAGAGCGCGGACCTGCCCGCGAGGTCCTTGGGCACGGCGGACGGGCGCACGCCCAGGGTGGTCAGGAAGTCCGCGAGGAGGTCGGAGGCGCTGGCGGGGACGAGGTCGGCGCCCCGGAGGTCGGCGTGGAGGCGGCCGTCGGGGAAGTCGGGCCGCAGGGCGTGCGCGGCGCGCACCGCGAGGGCGGTCTTGCCGACGCCGGCCATGCCGGTGACGGCGACCAGCCGCAGGCCGGGGGTGCTGCGGTCGGTGAGGGCACGGGCGATGTCGGCGACGTGCTCCTGCCGACCGGTGAAGTGCGCGGGAGCTTCGGGTAGTTGGTCGGGATCCAGCGCGTGACGGAGATCGAGCTCGTGACGGAGGGCGGTGATCTCGGGCCCGGGTTCGATCCCGAGCTGCTCGACCAGCCGGGAGTGCAGCGCGTCGTACACGGTCCGCGCTTCGGTCGTGCGGCCGCTGCGGTGCAGGGTGCGGATGAGCAGGGTCTGGAGGCGTTCACGAAAGGGGTGTTCGGCGGCCAATGCCTCCAACTCCGTTAGCCGGTCCGCGGAGTCGGAGAGGGAGAGGAGTTCCTCCTGGAGCGTGAGGCGCAGCTCAGAGAGCCGCTGCCGCTCGCGGCCCATCAGGGGGCCGGGCAGGTCGGCGAGCGGTTCGCCGCGCCAGAGGGCGAGGGCTTCGGCGAGGTGTTCCCGAGCCTGCCGGGGGTTCTTCCCCGCCAGTTCGTGGAGCTGCCTGACCCGCCACAGGTCGATGCGGCCCGGTTCGATCACCAGCCGGTAGCCGCCGGACTGGGACACCAGGACGGTCGGATCCAGCAGCTTGCGTAACTGTGAGACGTACGAGCGGAGGGCGACGACGGGCGAGCCGGGCGGCTCGTCGCCCCATAAGTCGTCGGTCAGTTGATCGACCGTCACGACCGTGTTCGGCCGGAGGAGGAGGGAGACCAGCACGGCCCGCTGCCGTGGTGCCCCGAGCTCGACGGCCGTACCGGCGCGCCGCACCCGCAGCGCGCCGAGTAACGCGAACTCCAGCGGAGCAGGATCAGCAACTGGCCGCACGGCGTTCCCCTACGAGATGACGGACGTCAGACGGAGCCGAACTCGCCGGACTTGATACCGGCGATGAAGGACTGCCAGGCGGCCGTGCCGAAGGCGAGCTGCGGGCCATCGGGGTCCTTGCTGTCGCGGACGGGGAGGACACCGGGGACGCCAGAAGCGACCTCGATGCAGTTGCCACCACCGCTGCTGTACGAGGACTTCAGCCAGGAACCGGGCTTGACCGTCGCGATGGGGAACATGGCGTGGAACTCCTTGAGACGCGTGCGGATGAGAGCCAGGGAGTCCGCACATGAGAGGGCTTGGGCCTGAAGCCCATCGTAAGTCCTTGCGAGGGAGCGGATCTCGTCCTCGTCCTCACGCTCGACCCGGACATTCAGGCGCTCGCCGACCTTGTCATGGGGCGCGATCCCCGACGACCTGTCCCCGGCAGCCGATGCCCTGGTGTTCGTCCTCACCTTCCTCGCCGCCTCGACGGGCGGTTTCACGCTCGCCGCCGGGTGGATGAGGGCGCGCACGTGAAAGCGCGGGCTTCGAGGAGTCTCGAAGCCCGCACTCAGGGCCGGCCCCGTCGGGCATCGCGGTCACCTTCGAGGAGCGCGCGTCCGCTCCTCAGACGCCGTTGAGGGCGTAGCTGCGGAAGGTAGCCAGCAGGGGCAGCACCTCGGTCTTGCTGGGATCCTCCGTCACGGCGCGCATGGCGTCGATCACCGTGTGGGCGATGACCTTGGTGACGGTGAGGTCGTCGGCGGCGGCGACCGTGCCCCAGGCCTTGAGGGTCTGGGTGAGCAGGGCGCTCATCCGGGCGCCGATGTTGGCGCTGACGGCGTCCGAGAGTTCGGCGATCTCCTCGTCGCTCATGCTGGACCGCAGCCCGAAGGCCAGGGCCATCAACGTGTCCATCGCGTGCTCGCCGTACGCGGCGACCAGCTCCGGCAGCGACCGCTCGTCGGCGCTGCCCGCCGCCAGGGCGGACAGCGCCTCGTGGTCGTCCTTCCACGCCGCCTCCAGGGCGGCCAAGGCCCGGAGGGCCTCGTCCATGCTCAGCCCGTCTGTCATGGGGGCAACGCTATTGAGCCCGAAGTGCCCGGCGCTGCAATTCGGGCCCCGGAATCACCCCATCGAGCGAAGCGGGCGCTATTCCGGCCGATGGAGGTGTGCGAAGTGCTCCGCGTTCCAGCTGCCGCCCAGCTCGGGGGCCAGCGAGGCGACGGCCAGGGCCGGGAAGTCCTCGGCCGCGCCCGCCCGTTCCGGCAGGGCGCCGAGCAGCGGGGCGCCGGCCGAGCGGGGCAGGTCGGCGAGGTTGCAGCGTTCGGCGAGGCCCGGCTCGGCGGGCCAGGAGCCGACCACGACGCCGGCGAGCGGGAGTTCGCGGGCGGCCAGGGCCTCGGCCGTGAGCGAGACGATGTTGAGGGTGCCCAGGCCGGCGGAGGCGATCAGCAGCACCTCGGCGTCGAGGCCGGCGTCCCGTACGGCCCGGGCCTGGTCGGCCAGCGTACGGCCCCGGTCGTCGTAGCGGACCAGCAGGCCGCCCGCGCCCTCGACCAGCACCAGGTCGTGCGTCGCGGCGAGTTCGGCGACCTCGGCCACCACCTCGGCGGGGGAGAGGTACGGCATCCCGGCCCGTCGGGCGGCGGTGTCGGGGGCCAGTGGCTCGGGGTAGCGGACGAGTTCACTGATCGTCAGTTCACCTGCCAGGCGCCGGACTTCGGTGGCGTCGCCCGGTTCGCCCGGTGCCACGCCGGTCTGTCCGGGCTTGAGCACGGCGACCTTCCGGCCGCCCCGCAGGGCCGCCGAGGCGAGGGCGGCCGTGGCGACGGTCTTGCCGACGTCCGTGTTGGTGCCCGTCACGAACAGGATGCGCGCGTTCATCCGGCCACCGCCGCGGCGGTCACGGCGGCGGCGATCCGTGCCACGTCCTGGTCCTCCGTCACGTAGGGGGGCATGGTGTAGATCAGGTCCCGGAAGGGCCGCAGCCAGACGCCCTCGCGCGCGGCCGCCTCGGTCGCCGCCGCGACGTTCACCGGGTGGTCCAACTGCACGACGCCGATGGCGCCTCGGACCCGCACGTCGTGCACGCCGGGAAGCGAGGCGGCCGGGGCGAGGCCGTCCCGCAGCCCGCCCTCGATGCGCTTGACCTCCATCGCCCAGTCCTGTCCGAGCAGCAGGTCCAGCGAGGCGTTGGCGGCGGCGCAGGCCAGCGGGTTGCCCATGAAGGTCGGGCCGTGGGCGAGGACGGGCATCTCGCCGCGGCTGATGCCGTCGGCGATCTCGCCGGTGCACAGGGCGGCGGCGAGCGTGAGGTAGCCGCCGGTGAGGGCCTTGCCCAGGCACATCACGTCCGGGGAGACGCCCGCGTGGTCGGCGGCGAACAGGGCGCCGCTGCGGCCGAAGCCGGTGGCGATCTCGTCGAAGACCAGCAACACGCCGTGGCGGTCGCAGAGTTCGCGCAGCATCCGCAGGTAGGCGGGGGAGTGGAACTGCATGCCGCCCGCGCCCTGGACCACCGGCTCGACGATGACGGCGGCCAGCTCGTCGGCATGACGAGCCATCAACTCCTCGAACCTGGCGGCGTATTCGGGGTCGAGCGGGGCGTCGAAGCCGGCCGGAGGCTGTGGGGCGAAGAGCTGCCCGGGCAGCACCCCGCCCCACAGGTGGTGCATCCCGCCGTCCGGGTCGCAGACCGACATCGGGTGGAAGGTGTCGCCGTGGTAGCCGCCGCGCCAGGTCAGCAGCCGGCGCTTCTGCGGCTGCCCGGTGGACTGCCAGTACTGCAGGCACATCTTCATCGCGACCTCGACCGCGACCGAGCCGGAGTCGGCGAGGAAGACGTGCTGCAGCGGCTCCGGGGTGATCTCCACCAGGCGGGCGGCGAGCCGGACGGCGGGTTCGTGGGTGAGCCCGCCGAACATCACGTGGCTCATCCGGCCCAGCTGCTCGCGCACCGCCTCGTCCAGCACCGGGTGCCGGTAGCCGTGGATGGCCGCCCACCAGGACGACATCCCGTCGACCAGCTCGGCCTGCCCGCCCGCGACGGGCTCGGCCAGCCGCAGTCGGACGCCCGAGGCGGATTCGACCACGTACGGGGTGACGGTGCCGGGCATCGGCCCGTACGGGTGCCAGACGTGCGCCCGGTCGAGGGCGAGCAGCGTGTCCGTGGACAGCTGGGACATGGTGAGATCGCTCCGGAGTGTGCGGGAGGGTCAGGCGTTGGGCGCGAGTTCGGTGCCGGCGCCGCGGCGGCGGACCTTGACCAGGTCGTCGCGCAGCTCGTCGTTGGCGCTCTCCGTGGCCGGGGCCGCGACCGGGGCCGCAGCCGCGGTGCTCGCGGGCGCGTGCCCGTGCCCGCCGCACGGCCCGCAGCCGCCGCCGCTGCCGCACGCCGAGGCGGCGGTGCCGCAGCCTCCGCCCGCGTGCGCCGCCTCGGCGACGTCGGCGCGGTGGCGGGGCAGGGTGGCCTCGCCGGCGCCCTCGACCTCGAAGCCGGCGTCCTTGATCATGTCGAGGTCGGCCTGCCCGGCCTGGCCCTCGCTGGTCAGGTAGTCGCCCAGGAAGATCGAGTTGGCGATGTGCAGGCCGAGCGGCTGCATGGTGCGCAGGTGCACCTCGCGCCCGCCGGCGATCCGCACCTCGGTGTCGGGGTTGACGAAGCGGACCATCGCCAGGATGCGCAGGCAGCGCTGCGGGGTGAGGTTCCACTCCTTGGCGAGCGGGGTGCCCTCGAAGGGGATCAGGAAGTTGACCGGGACGGAGTCCGAGCCCAGCTCGCGCAGCGCGAACACCACGTCGACCAGGTCCTCGTCGGTCTCGCCCATGCCGGCGATCAGGCCGGAGCAGGCGGACAGGCCGGCTCCGTGGGCCTTCTGGACGGTGTCGACCCGGTCCGCGTAGGTGTGGGTCTTGGTGATGGTGCCGTAGGTGTTCTCGGAGGTGTTGAGGTTGTGGTTGTAGGCGTCGGCGCCGGCCGCCTTGAGCCGCTCGGCCTGGTTGTCGGAGAGCAGGCCGAGGCAGACGCAGATCTCGACCTCGGGGTCGGCGTCCTTGATGGCGGCCATGGTGTCGGTGACCCGGTCGATGTCACGGTCCGTCGGGCCGCGGCCGCTGGCGACCAGGCAGACCCGCTTGGCGCCGCCGGCCACCCCGGCGCGGGCGGCGTCGGCGGCCTGGTCCGGCTTCAGCCAGGTGTACTTGAGGATCTCGGCCTTGGACCCGAGCCGCTGGGAGCAGTAGGAGCAGTCCTCGGGGCAGAGCCCGCTCTTCAGGTTCACCAGGTAGTTGAGCTTGACCCGGCGGCCGAACCAGCGGCGGCGCACCTTGCCGGCCGCGGCGACCACGTCGAGCAGCTCGTCGTCGGTGGTGGCGAGGACGGCCAGGGCCTCCTCGCGGGTCGGGACTTCGCCGCGCAGGCCCTTGGCGGTGAGGGTATCGAGCAGATCCATGGGGCCGATCCTGCCTGCTGGCGCTCGAATGGCGCCAGAGCAAACCCACCAGAAGATCCCCGGAAGGATGTGCCGATTGCCACAGTGTCGAAGCTCACGGCGTCGGCGCTGGTCACGCGCTTGACGATGGCACCGGAGCCCGGTTACCGGCGAGTAGTGCGAGGGCGCCCGGACCGGTGATCGACAAGGCCCGACCCCGTGACCCACGCCACCCGGCGGGTGCTTAGAATCTGCGCCATGACCACGCAGGGGGAGCGCACCCCGACTCCGGGAGAGGGCCGCGACGGCCGGGCAGGACAGCGGACCGGCGGGGGGCCGGTCGAGGCGGAACCCAAGCGCGGCCGGCGGCTGACCGGCCGCCGGGCGGTCGGTTGGGTCGTCATGGTGGGCGTGGTCGCGGCCGGCGGATGGATCATCACCCAGCCGACGCCCGGCGACTACATACCCGGGCTGGGCCCGTCCGCCAAGGACGCCGACCGCACGCCCCCGGTGGTGGGCGCCCCGCCGCCGACCACCGACCCCGAGGGCCTCAACGCCGACAGCCTCTTCCCGGCCCAGCGGCCGGTCGACGCCATCGGCTACAAGGCGCGCCGCAACGGCATCCGGCAGGGCGAGAACTGCTCCGAGGTGCTCCAGGACCGCACCCAGGAACTGCTCAAGGACAGCGGCTGCCAGGCCTACCTGACGGTCAGCTTCACCGGTGTCGACCACCCGGTGCTCTCCAGCGTCACCCTGCTGCGCTTCGCCGACCAGAACGCCGCCGCCAAGGCCGCCGACACCCTGCGCGACAAGCCCGGCACGGTCGCCTTCATCCTCGCCGACACCAACATCGCGCCCGCGCAGTCCGCCGGCGGCACCAAGCCGGGCGGTGAGCCGCGGGTCGAGGCCGTCGGCCACTACGTGACCGTCACCAGCTCCCGCGCCGGCGACGGCCGCCCGGCCGGCACCCCCGCCCCGGGCACCCCCGCGGCGACCACTCCGGCGCCCGGCGTCTCGGGCACCGGCGGCGAACCGAACCTGGACGAGGCCACCCGCGCGTTGTCCTACGCGGTGGGGCAGCCGTTCGTCTGGATGTAGCCGCGGCGGTGGACGAACGGCCAGGGGCCCGGCGCGCGATCCGCGCCGGGCCCCTTCCGCATGCTCCGTCAGCCTCCGAGGGTCGGCCTCCGACGTCAGCCTCCGAGCCGGTCCACCGCCGTCACCCGCACCACCGCCCGGCCCTCCTCGTCCGAGCCGTACAGGTCGACCTCGGCGCTGATGCCCCAGTCGTGGTCGCCCTCCGGGTCGTCGAAGATCTGCCGGACCTTCCAGGCGGAGTCCTCCTCCTCGATGATCAGCATCTTCGGGCCGCGCGCGTTCGGTCCGGTACCGAGGTCGTCGTACTCGTCCCAGTACCCGTCCATGGCGTCCGCCCAGCGGTCCGCGTCCCAGCCGTACTCGCCGTCCAGCTCGCCGAGCTCGTTCCAGTGCTCCAGCGCGCACAGCTCGACCCGGCGGAACATCTCGTTGCGCACCAGCACCCGGAACGCCCGCGCGTTCGCGGTGACCGGCGCCGGCTTGTCGTCCAGGGTGACCTCGGCGGTGGCCGCCTCGGTCGGGTTGGCCAGCTGCTCCCACTCGTCCAGCAGGCTGGAGTCGACCTGGCGGACCAGCTCGCCGAGCCAGGCGATGACGTCCTTGAGGTCGTCCGTCTTCACGTCCTCGGGGACGGTCTGCTCCAGCGCCTTGTACGCCCCGGCCAGGTAGCGCAGCACGATGCCCTCGGTGCGGGCGAGTTCGTAGAAGCCGACGTAGTCCGAGAAGGTCATCGCCCGCTCGTACAGGTCGCGCACCACGGACTTGGGCTGCAGCTGGTGGTCGCCGATCCACGGGTGCGCCCGGCGGTACACCTCGTACGCGTGGGTGAGCAGCTCCTCCAGCGGCTTCGGGTAGGTGATCTCCTGGAGCCGCTCCATCCGCTCCTCGTACTCGATGCCGTCGCGCTTCATCTCGCCGATCGCCTCGCCGCGCGCCTTGTTCTGCTGGGCGGCGAGGATCTGGCGCGGGTCGTCGAGGGTCGCCTCGACGACCGAGATGACGTCCATCGCGTACGAGGGCGAGGTCGGGTCGAGCAGCTCGAAGGAGGCCAGCGCGAAGGTGGACAGCGGCTGGTTGAGCGCGAAGTTCTCCTGGAGGTCCAGGGTCAGGCGGACGATCCGGCCCTCGGCGTCCGGCTCCGGCAGTCGCTCCACCACACCGCCCTCCAGCAGTGAGCGGTAGATGGCGATCGCGGTGCGGATGTGCCGGCGCTGGGCGGCCTTGTCCTCGTGGTTGTCGGTCAGCAGCTTGCGCATCGCCTCGAAGGCGTTGCCCGGGCGGCCGATCACCGACAGCAGCATCGCGTGGCTCACCTTGAACCGGGAGACCAGCGGCTCCGGGTCGGCGGAGATCAGCCTCTCGAAGGTCTCCTCCGTCCAGCCGACGAAGCCCTCCGGCGCCTTCTTCCGCACCACCTTGCGCTTCTTCTTCGGGTCGTCCCCGGCCTTGGCGATCGCCTTGTCGTTCTCGATCACGTGCTCCGGCGCCTGGGCGACCACCTGGCCGACGGTGTCGAAGCCCGCCCGGCCGGCCCGCCCGGCGATCTGGTGGAACTCCCGGGCGCGCAGGATGCGCACCCGCTGCCCGTCGTACTTCGAGAGGGCGGTGAACAGCACCGTGCGGATCGGCACATTGACGCCCACGCCGAGCGTGTCCGTCCCGCAGATCACCTTCAACAGGCCTGCCTGGGCGAGGCGTTCGACCAGCCGGCGGTACTTCGGCAGCATGCCCGCGTGGTGCACGCCGATGCCGTGGCGGACGAAACGGGACAGGTTGCGGCCGAACTTGGTGGTGAACCGGAAGCCGCCGATCAGGTCGGCGATGGCCTCCTTCTCCGCCTTCGAGCACATGTTGATGCTCATCAGCGACTGCGCCCGCTCCACCGCCTCCTTCTGGGTGAAGTGCACGACGTAGACCGGCGCCTGGCCGGTCTGCAGCAGCTCCTCCAGGGTGTCGTGCAGGGTGGTGCGGCGGTACTCGTAGAACAGCGGCACCGGACGGGTCGCGTTGCGCACCACCGTGGTCGGACGGCCGGTGCGGCGGGTCAGGTCCTCCTCGAAGCGGCGCACGTCGCCGAGCGTCGCCGACATCAGCAGGAACTGCGCCTGCGGCAGCTCCAGCAGCGGGATCTGCCAGGCCCAGCCGCGGTCCGGCTCCGCGTAGAAGTGGAACTCGTCCATCACCACCTGGCCGATGTCCGCCCGCGCGCCGTCCCGCAGCGCGATCTGGGCCAGCACCTCGGCGGTGCAGCAGATGATCGGCGCGGTCGGGTTGACGCTCGCGTCGCCCGTCATCATGCCGACCTGCTCGGTGCCGAACATCTTCACCAGGTCGAAGAACTTCTCCGACACCAGCGCCTTGATCGGCGCCGTGTAGAAGGTCCGCTGCCCCTCCGCCAGCGCCGCGAAGTGCGCACCCGCCGCCACCAGGCTCTTTCCCGAGCCGGTCGGCGTCGCCAGGATGACGTTGTTCCCCGAGACCAGCTCGATCAGCGCCTCCTCCTGCGCCGGGTACAGCGTGATCCCGCGTTCCTCCGCCCAGGCTGCGAACGTCTCGTACAGCGCGTCGGGGGTGGCGGGCTTCGGCATCAGATCAAGGAGGGTCACCGGGCTATCTTGCCTGCTCGCCGCCACCCCGGGCAAAGCCCGGTGGTGGGGGTGGCGGCGGGGCGGAGGCGTCGGAAGGGCGCGGCGGACGAGGCGGGGGAGGCCGACGAGGCGGGGCATCGCAGCGGACCATCAGCTGCACCGTGCCGTCGTTGCGGAGCCAGCCCTGCGCGCCGCTGCCGAAAACCCGTGCGGGCGGCGTCAGGAACACCCCGCCGAGGTGTGCCGAGTCGCACATTGCCGCCGTCTCGCGGGGCGTGCCAGAGTGCCGGGCATGTCCCAACCCCTTGCCTCCCAGAACCGCCCCGCCGCCCCGCCCGCCCCCGGCCACGTCTTCGACTGGCTCGACGAGGCCGCCGGGCTGCGGGCCGACGCCGGGCTGACCCGCAGGCTGCGCAGCCGGGGCGCCCAGGACCAGGTGCTGGACCTCGCCGGGAACGACTACCTCGGGCTGACCAGGCACCCGGCGGTGACCGCGGCGGCCGGGGAGGCGGCGCTGCGCTGGGGCGGGGGGTCGACGGGCTCGCGGCTGGTCACCGGGACGACCGCGCTGCACACCGAACTCGAAGCGGAACTGGCCGAGTTCTGCGGGGTGGAGGCCGCGCTGGTGTTCTCCTCCGGGTACACCGCGAACCTCGCCGCGCTCACCGCGCTGACCGACCCGGACACCCTGATCGTCTCCGACGCCTACAACCACGCCTCGCTGATCGACGGCTGCCGGCTCGCCCGCGCCGACGTCCACCGCGCCCCGCACAGCGACCCGGCGGCCGTCGCCGAGGCGCTCGCCGGGCGGGAACAGCGGCGGGCGCTGGTGGTCACCGACTCGGTGTTCTCGGTGGACGGCGACGCGGCGCCGCTGCGCGGTCTGTCCGAAGCCGTCCGGGCGAACGGCGCCGCGCTGCTGGTGGACGACGCGCACGGCCTGGGCGTGCTCGGCCCCGGCGGGCGCGGCGCCCTGGCCGCCGCCGACCTCGCGGGGGAGCCGGACACCGTCGCCACCGTGACCCTCTCCAAGTCCCTCGGCTCCCAGGGCGGCGCCGTCCTCGGCCCGCGCCGGGTCATCCGGCACCTCACCGAGACCGCCCGCACCTTCATCTTCGACACCGGCCTCGCCCCGGCCGCCGCCGGCGCCGCCCTCGCGGCCCTGCGGCTGCTGCGCGCCGAACCCCGGCGCGCCGACCGCGCCCGCGAGGTCGCCCGGGCCCTCGCCACCCGGCTCACCGCCGCGGGCCTGCACGCCTGCGAGCCCGACGCGGCCGTCGTCTCGGTCCGCGCCCCCGGCCCGGAAGCCGCCGTCACCTGGGCCGCCGACTGCCTCCGCGCCGGCCTCGCCGTCGGCTGCTTCCGCCCCCCGTCCGTCCCGGACGGCATCTCCCGGCTGCGCCTCACCGCCCGCGCCGACCTCACCGACACCCAGATCACCGAGGCCGTCCGGACCATCGCCCGCCTGGCCCCGGCCGGCGCGCGGGGCTGACGGCGGCCGGGCCCGGACTCGATCAGGGCGTGAGGTCGATGACCCGCACGCGCCGGCCGGCCCACCGGCCGGGCTCGGCGGTCGCGACGGACCCTGGAGGCGGACCGGGGCCGGGTGCTGTGGAGCCCTTCGGAGGAGTGCGATGACCGATCTGCGCTGGGAGGACCACCGGGGCTGGCTGCTCGATCCGGAGCGCGATGGCTGGCTGCCGGGCGGGTGCGTCGCGGACACCGCGGTGGCGGACTGGCAGGCACTGCTCGACCTGGTGGTGGAGCGGGGCTGGGAGCACACGTTCGTCGTGGGCTGCTTCGAGCTGCCGTGGCCGCGCGCCGAGGAGGTGCTGTCCTGGCCGAGCGGTGCCGCGTGCCCGGTGTCGAGCGTACGGCCGGGGCCGGAGGTCGGGGTGGTGTTCCGGTTCGGCCGTGCGGAGCGGATCGAATTCGACGTCGATGTCGAGCGACTCCGTGGCCAGGAAGGTCTGGACGACGTGTGCGGCTTCCTGGCCGCGGTCGGGCGGCGGCTGGGCAGGTCGGTGTCGACGGACGCCGACGGCGACGGGCCGTTCCTCCGGTACGACCTGGCGGCCGACGAGGTCCGGGTGGACGGGCCCTACGGCCGGCCGAGCACCAGCAGTGCCTCGGCGCCCACCGGCCGGTAGCCCGCGGCCTGGAAGGCGCGGACGCTGGGGGCGTTGCCGGGGGCCTGCTGGGCCCAGACGGCGTCGCCCTCGGGCAGCAGGTGGCGGGCGGCGGTGGCCAGGGTGCGGCCGAGGCCGCGGCCCTGGGCGGTGGGGCCGACCTCGACGGCCGTCTCCCAGCGGCCGGCCACGCCGCGGCCGAGGATGAGCACGCCGCCGTCGGCCTCGTACACCCGGACGTCCTCGCGGTAGCGCAACGCCCTTACCACCCGGGGGTGTCGGCGGTCATGGACGGGGGTGAGCGGCAGCGGCGGCGGGCCGGGGAGGCGGCCGGCGACGGAGAGCAGGTCGATGTTGTTGACGGTCCGTCCGGTCCGCTGGGCGAGGGCGGTCAGGAACGGCGGGCAGAGCGGCGCGGACAGCGGGTCGCCGGGGTCGGCGGCGAGGGCGGCCCGCACCCAGTCGGGGTCCTGGTCGGTGAACACCACGGCGTGGGCGGCGAAGGCGATCACCCCGGCCTCGCGCGGCGAGGGCTGGGGCAGCACCGTCACCGTCCCGTCCGGCGGCGGGAACACCCCGCCCGCCGCGTCCGCGAGGATCTCCGCCAGCCCCCGTGTGCCCATCGCGATTCCCTTTCCGTCCCGGCCGATGATCGCCAGCCTAAGACCGACCGGCGACGCCAGAACAGCGGTTGCCGGAGCGTGAACCCCGGAAGCCACTGCCCACGGCGTACGCCCGCACCTCGGCGAGCGTGGCGGGAGGGCCTAAGTCGCCTTCTTGCGGGCCCTGCTGGGCTGTACCCGGGGCGGTTCGCCGGCGGCCTTGGGGTGGTCGGGCGGGTAGGGGAGTTCGCCGAGGCCCTCGTCGTGGAGCTGCTTGTCGTACAGCTCCAGGAGGGCGTCCAGCCGGTAGGCGTGGTCCGCCATCTCGGCGTTGAGGTCGCCGAGTTCGGCGAAGCGGGCGGGGACGGTGCGCAGGTCGAAGTCCTCGGGGGAGGCGTCGTCGAGTTCGTCCCAGCGCAGTGGGGTGGAGGCCGTGGCGCGGGGACGGGCGCGCAGGGAGTAGGCGGAGGCGATGGTGCGGTCGCGGGCCATCTGGTTGTAGTCGACGAAGATGCGTTCGCCGCGTTCCTCCTTCCACCAGGCGGTGGTCACCCGGCCAGGCATCCGCTGTTCCAGGACCCGGCCGAGGGCGATCACCGCGTGCCGGCCGTCGGTGAAGGTCCACTCGGGGACGAGCGGCACGTAGATGTGCAGGCCGCGCCCGCCGGAGGACTTGGGCCAGCCGCGCAGCCCGTGTTCCTCCAGCACGGCGCGCAGTTCGTGGGCGGCGCGGACGGCGTCGTGGAAGTCGGTGCCGGGCTGCGGGTCGAGGTCGATGCGCAGTTCGTCGACGTGGTCGGTGTCGCCGCGCCGGACCGGCCAGGGGTGGAAGGTGAGGCAGCCCAGGTTGGCGGCCCACAGGACGGCGGCGGGCTCGGTGGGGCAGATCTCGTCGGCGGAGCGGCCGCTGGGGAACTCGATCCGGGCGGTGGGCAGCCAGTCCGGCAGGCCCTTGGGCGCGCGCTTCTGGTAGAAGAACTCGCCGTCGACGCCGTCGGGGAAGCGCTGGAGGGTGGTGGGCCGGTCCCGCAGTCCTTGCAGCACCCCGTCGGCCACGGCCAGGTAGTACTGCGCGACGTCCAGCTTGGTGAAGCCGCGCTCGGGGTAGTACACCTTGTCCGGGTTGGACAGCCGGACGGTGCGCCCGGCGACTTCCAGTTCGACGGCTGCGCCCATGGCTCCCACGCTAAGGGCGCCGCGCCCGGCGCGCGCCCCGAGCCCGTTGGGGTGAGGCTGGGACTCATGGACCTGCCCGTGATGCCGCCGGTGGCGCCGATGCTCGCCAAGTCGGTGGCCAGGATCCCGCCGGGGATGCAGTACGAGGCCAAGTGGGACGGCTTCCGCAGCATCGTGTTCCGCGACGGCGACGAGGTCGAGTTGGGCAGCCGTACCGGCAAGCCGCTGACCAGGTACTTCCCCGAACTGGTGGAGGCCTTCCGACGGGAGCTGCCGCCGCGCTGCGTGCTGGACGGCGAGGTGGTGATCGCCCGGGACGGGCGGCTGCGCTTCGAGGAGCTGCTGGAGCGGATCCACCCGGCGGCGAGCCGGGTGAGAATGCTCGCCGAGCGCACGCCCGCCTCCTTCGTGGCCTTCGACCTGCTCGCCCTCGGTGACGACTCGCTCCTGGACGAGCCGCTCTCGGTGCGCCGCCCGGCCCTGGAGGCGGCGCTCGCCGACGCCGCCGACCCGGTGTTCACCGCTCCCGCCTCGACCGACCGGGAGCTGGCGCAGACCTGGTTCGCCGAGTACGAGGGCGCCGGGCTGGACGGTGTGGTGGCCAAGCCGCTGGACCAGCCGTACCGCCCGGGCGAGCGGAGCATGTTCAAGATCAAGCACGAGCGCACCGCCGACTGCGTGGTGGCCGGCTACCGCGAGCACAAGAGCGGCCCGGTGGTCGGCTCGCTGCTGCTGGGCATCTACGACGACGAGCGCAGGCTCCAGCACGTCGGCGTCTGCGCCGCCTTCTCGATGGCCCGCCGCCACGAACTGGTGGAGGAACTCGCCCCGCTCAGGATGGACGACCTCTCCCAACACCCTTGGGGTGCCTGGGCGGAGGAGTCCGCGCACGCCGAGGGCCGGCTGCCGGGGGCGGTCAGCCGCTGGACCGGCGGCAAGGACCTGTCGTGGATCGCGCTGCGCCCCGAGCGGGTGGTCGAGGTGGCGTACGACCACATGGAGGGCACCCGCTTCCGGCACACCGCGCAGTTCCGCCGCTGGCGGCCGGACCGCACGCCGGAGAGCTGCGGCTACGGGCAGTTGGAGGAGCCGGTCTCGTACGACCTCGGCAAGGTGCTGGGGATCTGAGGTGCCGGGGATCTGAGGTGCCGGGGATCCGAGGTGCCGGGGATCCGACGGAACGCCGTAGGCCCGCCCCGGTCGACGCCGGGACGGTCCCACGGCAACTCGCGGCAGTCGCCGTCGACTTGAAGAGTTCAGGCCCGTACCGTGGTCGGGGCGCTGCCCGTCGGCGAGGGCGCGCCGCTCCCGGAGGTGGCGGCCGACGCGGAGCCGGACGCCGGGCCCGGGCCGGGGGCTGACGGCGAGGCGGTCTCCGCCGGGAGCGCGTAGACGTGGTTCGGCGAGATGATCTTGGTGATCTCGTTGGCGAACAGCGTGGACGGCTCCTGGCCCTGGGAGATCACATCCGTGTTGAGCAGCAGCACCAGGGTGGCCTGGGCGTCCGGCATGTACACCGCGACGCTCTCGAAGCCCGGCATCGAGCCGTTGTGCCCGATCCACCCGCCGTTGTCGAACAGCCCGAAGCCGTAGGTGACGCCGGGGTCGCCGGTCGGCAGGGTCTTCAGGCGCTCGGTCTGGCTGGCCGGGCTGATGATGGCGCCGGTGGCCATGGTCTTCGCCCAGCTCTCCAGGTCGCCGAGCTGGGTGATGACGGCCCCGGCGGTCCACGCCCAGGACGGGTTCCAGTTGGTGGAGTCCTGGATCGACCCGTCCGGCGTCTGGTTGGTGTAGCCGTGGGCGTGCGGGTCGGGGAGGGTCCCGTCGCTGGGGAAGCTGGTCTTGCTCAGCGAGGCCGGCGTGAACACCTGGGCCTGGAGGAAGTCACCGGCGCTCTGCCCGCTGACCTTCTCGATCAGCTTGCCCAGCAGGATGTAGTTGCTGTTGCTGTACTGGAACTTGGTGCCGGGCGGGAACATGGCGGGGTGCTTGTAGCCGTAGGCGAGCAGCTGGTCCGGGGTGAACACGTGGTTCGGGTCGTTGATCAGGGTGTTCACGAAGTCCGGGTCGGAGCTGTACGGGAAGAGCCCGCTGCGCATCTCGCCGAGCTGGCGCACGGTGATGCCGTCGCCGCCGGGGACGCCGTCCACGTACTTGGAGATCGGGTCGTCCAGGCCGACCTTGCCCTGGTCCACCAGCCGCAGCACGGCCGTCGCGGTGTAGGTCTTGCTCTCGCTGCCGATGCGGGTGAACAGCCCGGCGTCCATCGGGGTGTTGGCGGTCTTGTCGGAGACGCCGAAGGACTTCTGGTAGGTGCCGTTCGGCGTGAGGATCCCGACCGAGATGCCGGGGACGGCGTTCTGCTTCAGCACCCGCTGGATCGCGACGTCCAACCGGGCGGTGACGGCGGGAGTGAGCGGCACCACCGCGTTCGAGGAGGCGCTGCCCGAAGCGGTCGCGGACGGGCTGAGCGCGGCCGGCTCGGCGGTGACCGCCGGTTCGGCGGCCTGCCCGCCCGACTTCGAGTCGCCGGAGCAGGCGGAGACGGCGAGCAGCCCGGTCAGGGCCAGGGCTGCGGCGGTCGCGCGGGCGACGGAACCACGGCCGACGGAACGGGGTGCGGCCGCTCGCGGCCGTCGGATCTTGGTCATGTGTCGAGAGCGCCTCTCTGGGGCGGACGGCCCTTGGCGATGGGCCCCGGAGCGCTGCTCCACGGGGCCGTGGGGGGATCGTCGTCACCGTAAGCACCGGCCTCGAACGCCCGCGCGCCGGTGGCGGCCGGGCTGGCCCGAACGGACCCAATGCCCACCCGGGTGGCCCCCGCCGCTCCCGCCCCGCTGGCGGACCGTTGTCAAGTACCCCGGTGGCACGGCCGGTTGGTGTCGCGACCGGTGCCCCGCGCTCGGCCGGACGGGTGAGCACCGGCATGCCGCGGCCGCCTCCGGGCCCAGCTCGGGCACGATCGTTTAGCCCAGCTGTGGTCGCCCTTAAGAATTCCTCGATGGACCGCACCCCCTCCCACCAGGCAGATTTCTGCCTGCCGGAGCGTGCCCGTCAGGAGCGGCCGAACCGCGCCCCCTCGGCCTGCCCCATCTCCGGAGGCCGCCCCGATCAGCACGTCAGGAGCCGTCGCCCGTGAAGGCACTCGTCAAGCAGAACGCCGAGCCCGGCCTCTGGATGATCGACGTCCCGAAGCCCGAGATCGGCCCCGGCGAGGTGCTGATCAAGGTGCTGCGCACCGGCATCTGCGGCACCGACCTGCACATCCGCAAGTGGGACGGCTGGGCGCAGCAGACCATCAAGACCCCGCTGGTGCTCGGCCACGAGTTCGTCGGCGAGGTCGCCGAGCTCGGCGCCGGTGTCGCGGACATCGCGATCGGCGACCTGGTCAGCGGCGAGGGCCACCTGGTCTGCGGCAAGTGCCGCAACTGCCTGGCCGGGCGCCGCCACCTGTGCCGCAACACCATCGGCCTGGGCGTCAACCGGGACGGCGCCTTCGCCGAGTACGTGGCCCTGCCGGCCTCCAACGTCTGGGTGCACCGGGTGCCGGTCGACCTCGACGTGGCCGCGATCTTCGACCCCTTCGGCAACGCCGTGCACACCGCGCTGTCCTTCCCGCTGGTCGGCGAGGACGTGCTGGTCACCGGCGCCGGCCCGATCGGCATCATGGCCGCCGCCGTCGCCAAGCACGCCGGCGCCCGCAACGTGATGATCACCGACGTCTCCCCGTACCGCCTCGACCTGGCCCGCCGGGTCGGCGTGACGCTGGCGCTCGACGTCGCCGAGCACACCATCGAGGAGGGCCAGCAGAAGCTGGGCCTGCGTGAGGGCTTCGACGTCGGCCTGGAGATGTCCGGCCGCCCCGAGGCGATGCAGTCGATGATCGCCAACATGACCCACGGCGGCAAGATCGCCATGCTGGGCCTGCCGGCCGAGGACTTCCCGGTGGACTGGGCCTCGATCGTCACCTCGATGATCACCATCAAGGGCATCTACGGCCGCGAGATGTTCGAGACCTGGTACGCGATGTCCGTACTGCTGGAGGGCGGCCTGGACCTCAGCCCGGTGATCACCGGCCGCTACGCCGCCACCGAGTTCGAAGCCGCCTTCGACGACGCCGCGAGCGGCAACTGCGGCAAGATCATCCTCGACTGGACCGCCTGAGCTCCGCCTGAGTCCTGCCGAGTCCCGCCTGAGTTCCGCCCGAGCCCTGCCTGGGCGCCGCCGATCCGACGCTCCGCCGTCACGACTAGGAGTCTGCCCGTGTTCGACAACGTGCGCGCCGACATCGCCACCACCCTCGACGAGATCCGCGAGGCCGGCCTGTTCAAGCCGGAGCGGGTGATCGGCAGCCCGCAGAGCGCCGAGGTCACCGTCACCTCCGGCGGCCGCCCCGGCGAGGTGCTGAACTTCTGCGCCAACAACTACCTCGGCCTGGCCGACCACCCCGAGGTGATCGCCGCGGCCAAGGACGCCCTGGACCGCTGGGGCTACGGCATGGCCTCGGTGCGCTTCATCTGCGGCACCCAGGACGTGCACAAGGAGCTGGAGGACCGCCTCTCGGCCTTCCTCGGCCAGGAGGACACCATCCTCTACTCCTCCTGCTTCGACGCCAACGGCGGCGTCTTCGAGACCATCCTCGGTGCGGAGGACGCCGTCATCTCCGACGCGCTCAACCACGCCAGCATCATCGACGGCATCCGGCTCAGCAAGGCCCGCCGCCACCGTTACGCCAACCGCGACCTGGCCGATCTGGAGCAGCAGCTCAAGGAGACCCAGGACGCCCGCCGCCGCCTGATCGTCACCGACGGCGTCTTCTCGATGGACGGCTACGTCGCCCCGCTGCGCGAGATCTGCGACCTGGCCGACCGCTACGACGCCATGGTCATGGTCGACGACTCGCACGCCGTCGGCTTCGTCGGCGCCGGCGGCCGGGGCACCCCCGAACTGCACGGCGTGATGGACCGGGTGGACATCATCACCGGCACCCTGGGCAAGGCGCTCGGCGGCGCCTCGGGCGGCTACGTCGCCGCCCGCCGGGAGATCGTCGCCCTGCTGCGCCAGCGCTCCCGCCCGTACCTGTTCTCCAACTCGCTGGCCCCGGTGATCGCGGCCGCCTCGCTGAAGGTGCTCGACCTGGTCGAGCAGTCCAACGAGCTGCGCGAGCGGCTGGCGGCCAACACCGCGCTGTTCCGCTCGAAGATGACCGAGGCCGGGTTCGAGATCCTGCCGGGCGACCACCCGATCGCCCCGGTGATGATCGGCGACGCGGCGAAGGCGGGCCGGCTCGCCGAACTCCTGCTGGAGCGCGGCGTGTACGTGATCGGTTTCTCCTACCCGGTGGTCCCGCACGGCCAGGCCCGGATCCGGGTCCAGCTGTCCGCGGCGCACTCCACCGAGGACGTCGAGCGCGCGGTCGCGGCCTTCGTGGACGCCCGCGCCGCGATGGAGGGCTGACCGCCCCGGGCTGCCGGGCCCGGGCAGGGCCCGCACAGGCTGCCCGCGGGCCGGACCGCTCGGAACCGGACCGGCCCGCGGGCTCACAACCGCCGTGCGGCAGTGGCGAATCGATTCGCCCCCGCCGCACGGCCACCAGACCACCTGCCCCACCCTCCCGGTACGGAGGTGGGACGCCGGCCGTACCGGTGTCCCACCTCCGTTCGCGGTTTCCGGGGTCGGCGGGGAGGGTCGTCGGCAGAGTCGACGGTACGTTACCGGCCAGTAATTTGGCTGATCACCACCTCCTCTGAGAAGCCGTCAGATCCTTAGGCTCACCATGATCACATCGGGTGAACTGAGGGAGCAGAGCGTGATGGCACGACGCCACCGGACCAGCGGACACCGGACCGGCGGACAGCGGGCGGCGAGCGCCGTCCTGGCCCTGGCGCTCGGGCTAGGGGTGGGGGTGGCGGCTCAACCCGCCGTCGCGGCGCCCGCGTTCGTGCCCGCCGTGCCCGCCGTGCCCGCCGTGCCCGCCGTGCCCGCCGTGCCCGCCGTGCCCGCCGGCGCCTCGGCGTTCGGCGGTTTCCGGCTGGCGGACATCACCGCCCGGGACGGCGTCGTCCTCAAGGCCGACGTGTTCACCCCGCCCGCCGGGGCGCCGGGGGCGGACGCCCGAGGGCGCTACCCGGTGGTGGTGCAGCCGGCCAGCTGGGGGCAGAACGACCTGGAGTACGTCGCCCAGGGGCACAAGTTCGCCGCCGCCGGGTACGTCGTCGTGACGTACACCGTCCGCGGCTTCTGGCGGTCGGGCGGTGAGGTGGACGTCGCCGGGCCCAAGGACGTCGCCGACATCTCCACGGTGATCGACTGGGCGCTCGCCCACACCCAGGCCGATCCGGACCGGGTCGGCATGATCGGCCTGTCGCTCGGCGGCGGCCTCACCCTCCTCGGCGCCGCGTTCGACCGGCGGATCAAGGCCGTCGCCTCGCTGAGCGGCTGGGCCGACCTCACCGACGCGCTGTACAGCGGGCAGACCCGGCACACCTCCGCCGCCGACCGGCTGGCCACCATCGAGGGCCTGACCGGCCGTAAGAGCCCGGAGTTCGCCACCGCCCTGGACGACCTGTTCGCCGACCACGACCTGCCCGCGGTGGTCAAGTGGGCGGACGTCCGCTCGCCCGCCACCTACCTGGACCGGATCAATGCCAACGGCGCCGCGGTCTACCTCGCCAACGGCTGGAGCGACAGCTTCTTCAACCCCGGCCAGATGACCGACTTCTACCAGCGGCTGACCGTGCCCAAGCGCCTGGAGCTGCGGCCCGGCGACCACGCCAGCCAGGAGTTCACCGGCCTGCTCGGCTTCTCCGACGCCACCTGGGACAACGCCCGCGGCTGGCTGGACCGCTACCTCAAGGGCTCGCCCGGCGCGAACGACCAGGCGCAGGGCGTGGACCTGGAGGTCCGCCCGGGCGGCGCCCACGAGGCGTACCCGGACTGGCGCTCCGTCGCCTCCCGCACCGAGCGGCTGAGCTTCGGCGACAGCTCCACCGTCCGCGGCGACCAGCCGTCCGGTGCGAGCGGCGGCGTCGTGCTGCTCTCCGGCCTGGTCGACCAGTGGCTGCACCAGCCGCCGACCGTCCTGGTGCCGCTGCTGGACCGGGATGCCGCCGCCGTCCGGCAGTCGGAGCCGTACCGGCGGGGCCTCTCGGTGCGCGGGGCCGCCCGGGTGCACACCACCGTGACCAGCTCCGCACCGCAGGGCACGGGCGTCGCGTACCTCTACGACGTGGACGCCCTCGGTGTCGGCCGGCTGATCGCCCACGCCCCGCAGAGCTGGTCCGGCCGGCCGGTGGGGCAGCCCTTCCCGCTGGACGTCACGCTGTTCCCCACCGCCTACGACCTCCCGGCCGGGCACCGGCTGGCCCTGGTGCTCGGCACCCACGACGACCTGTACGGCGGCGAGACGCCGAAGGGCAGCACGGTGACCTTCGGTCCGGCGGAGGTCGCCCTGCCGGTGCGCTGAGGTCCCGGTCCTCCTCCCCGGCCGGACGGGGCCTCGGCGCGGGGAGGAAGGGGGCGGGCCCGAGGTCAACAACTGAGATGGATCCGATTGGAAACTACGTCAACTGTTGTAATCGACGGGGCGACTGGGCCGGACGACGGGCCGGTCACAGCCGGCGCAGGAACACGTCCAGGTGGCCGCTGGTGTCGCCCGGGACGAGGTTGGCGTCCTCGGCCGTGAAGACGACGGTGTCGCCGGTGGCGTCGACGTACGGGCTGTCGGAGCCGCCGGTGCTCTGCCCGCCGTCCCGGGTGGCGGTGACGCGCTCGATCCGGCCGGTCCGGAGGTCCCGGCGGAACACGTCGCTCTGCCCGTTGGTGTCGCCGGGCACCAGGTCGTCCGCGCCGGAGTCGAAGTAGACCCAGCGGCCGTCGGCGGTCATGGCCGGGTCGTAGGCGCCCTCGGTGGTCGTGGTGCCGGGCAGGGGGGTGTTGACCAGGGTGGTCCGGCCGGTGGCCAGCTCCCGGACGTAGAGGTCCATCCGGATGCCGTGGGTACCGGGCCGCCCGACGCCGTAGGCCGGCAGGCCGTAGAGGGCGAAGCGGCCGTCGGGGCTGATCCGGGCGTCGTTGCCGCTGCCGGTCAGCGCGCCGGTGGCGTCCAGGCTGGCGCCGGTGATCCCTCCGGTGTCGGCCTTCCAGACGAAGTACGGGTAGAACCGGGGGCCGGCCAACCCGGCCGCGGCCGGGGCGGTGGCCGGCGCGGCCGGGACGAGGTTGCCCGCCCGGGAGGTGAAGCCGACGGTGGCGCCGTCCGCGCTGATGGTCGGACGGAAGGAGTCGTTGTCGGCCGGCTCGCCGTCGATCCCGGTGGTGACCAGCCGGGTGGTGTGGGTCCAGCGGTCGGTGACGAACACGTTCTGCTTACCGCGGTGCACGCCGGGGGCCAGGTCGGTGCGGTCGGAGGCGAAGGCGACGTAGCGGCCGTCCTGGCTCAGCGACGGGTTGACGGCGCTGCGGAGGGTCTCGTCGTCGGTGGTGGTGAGGGTGCCGGTGGAGATCGGCTCGGTGCGGCCGGTCCAGCGGTCGCGGACGTAGACGTCGCTCCGGTGCCTGGCCTGGCCGGGCAGCACGTTGGTGGCGGCGGTGCTGAAGGCGACGTAGCGGCCGTCGCCACTGATTGAGGCGTCCGTGGTGGCGGCGTTCAGCCGGGAGCCGTCGGCGGCCACACCGGCCCGCTCCAGGTGCCCGTTGCGCAGGTCCCGGACGTAGACGTCGCCGCCGTTCGGGACGCCGTCGGGCAGCAGGTCGGTCGCGGTCGAGGAGAACAGCGCGGACCGGCCGTCGGCGCTCAGCCCGAGCGCGTACGAGGGGCCGTCGAGCTGCTCGCCCTTGCCGCCCTCGCTGACCCGGGCGGTGTCGCCCTTGGGCGGCCGGGCCTCGGCGGCCGGCATCACGGCGCCGGCTGCGACGGCGGCCAGCAGCACGCAGGCGGCACGGGCCAGGCCGCGGCGGGAACGAGCGGTGGTGGTCATGGATCGTCCTCCCCTGATGACGGTGCCGGGCCCCAGGCTGTCCAGGGCTGCCCGCGGCCCGGCTCGGCTCGGCCACGAGCCAAGCGTCGATCGAGCGGGACGGTCAACGGCGCCAGGCGATCTCGCCCCGAAATACGCCACCGGTGGTACTGCCCCGCGCGCCGGCCCCGAGCCGAGCCCCGGCCCGCTCCCGCGCCGGCCCCGCGCCGGCCCCGAGCCGGCCCCGCGCCGGCCCCGCGCCGGCCCCGCGCCGGCCCCGACGCTTCCCTCCGCGACGCTGGCAGAATTGGCCTGTGATCGACGCACGACGGCTGCGGACCCTCCGGGCCGTGGCGGACCACCGCACCGTGACCGCCGCGGCGGCCGCCCTCTACCTGACCCCCTCCGCGGTCTCCCAGCAGCTGGCCGCCCTGGAGCAGGAGACCGGGCACCACCTGCTGGCCCGGGAGGGCCGGGGCGTGCGGCTGACCGCCGCCGGGGAGATCCTGCTCGGCCACGCGGACGCGGTGCTCGCCCAACTGGAGCGCGCCGAGGCCGACCTCGCCGCCTACAGCGCGGGCGTCGCGGGCGAGGTCACCGTGGCCTCCTTCGCCACCGGCATCTCGCACGTGCTCGCCCCGGCGATCGGCCTGCTCGCCGGGCACGCGCCGGGGGTGCGGCTGAAGGTGCTGGACGCCGAGGGCGACGCCAGCCTGCCGATGGTGCTGGACGGGCGGGCCGACCTCGCGGTGGCCGTCGAGTACCGGGGCGCCCCGCGCGCCGACGACGCCCGGCTGACCAGGGTCCCGCTGTACGCCGAGCCCTTCGAGGCGGTGCTGCCGCTGGCCCACCCGCTGGCCGCCGAGTCCGGGCCGCTCGCGGTGGCCGCGCTGGCCGCCGAGCCGTGGATCGGTCCCTACCCGGGCAACCCCTGCCACGACGTGGTCCTGCTGGCCTGCGAGCACGCGGGCTTCCAGCCGCGCCTGCTGCACTCCTCGGACGACTTCCGGGCCGTGGTGGCGCTGGCCTCGGCCGGGGCGGGCGTCGCGCTGGTGCCGCGCTCGGC
Source organism: Kitasatospora sp. NPDC127060 (assembly GCF_042724935.1). Lineage (NCBI taxonomy): Bacteria > Bacillati > Actinomycetota > Actinomycetes > Kitasatosporales > Streptomycetaceae > Kitasatospora > Kitasatospora sp. NPDC127060. Next base: position 22,538 of record NZ_JBHXEG010000074.1, on the reverse strand, counting down.
GCTGCGCGGGGTGGACCTGTCCCGGGTGGCGGTCCGTCCGGTCGACAGCGAGCTGGCCACCCGCCGGGTCTTCGCCGCCGTCCGGGCCGGCGCCGACGGCCACCCGCTGATCCGCCCGGTGCTGGACTCGCTCGCCGAGGCGGCCGCCGAGGGCGCCTGACCCGCGGGGCGACGAACGCCAGGGCCCGTCTTCACACCCTCGTCTGCGGGCCGCCGCCGGGGCGGCACGCACCTCGCCGCGTTGTCGTCGGTCGCCGATGCGCTGCATCGGGCTCCGCCCCCAGCCTCCGGCCGGGAGGTGCCCCCACCTCCGCCTTGCGATGCACGCACCCCAACGCCGCCCCGCCCGCCCTCCGGGCGAACGACGAGGGTTTGAAGACAGGCCCTAGGGTCGCGGCTGCTGGGCCGCCCGGCGCGGGGTTGCGGCGCCCTCGACCGGGTGGGGCATGCGTTCGATGGCGGAGATCAGCGAGGACCGGGCCACGCCGTGGGCGTCGGCGACGGAGACCAGTCGGCGCAGTTGGTCGGAGAGGCCCGCGACCTCGGTCGGCCCGCATCCGGAACGCGCGACGACGATGATTCCGCGGCCCCGGCCGAAATCGATCAGGCCTTTCGCGCGCAATTTCCGTAGCGCCCGCAGCACGGTGTTCCGGTTGACCCGGAAATTTGCCGACAAAGCGCTCGCCGACGGCAGTGATTCGCCTTCGGTGTATTCCCCCCGTTCGATCGACCACTGGAGCCGACGTTCGATCTGGATGTGCAGTGGTGATTGCGAGCCCGTCAACGCAATGCTCATGTCATCGATGGTAACCGGTTTGGTTTAGGGGGAGTCAAGTGCCGGTCGGGGCGGAACCGGTAGGACGGGACGGAACCCGACAAGCGGTGGGCACACTTCCGGATCGGCCCGACCGGTTCCGCCGGCCGTGGCCCCGGGCCCCGGTCGAAGGCCTCCACGGACAGTGAGAATGGTGCCAATGGAACCATCCCCGCCGGACGGCGGGGGTTTCCCCGGAGCGCCGCGTTCCGGCTGCGCGGGGAATCCCGTGATTCCGCTGGACAACCCCTCCGGACGGGCGGACGGCCCGGTCCGGGGCGGTCCTGACGCTCCGTAGCCACCGTCGGATCATGGTTGCTTCCGGTTCGAACTGTGCCTACGTTCTGTCCTGTGCGGCCCGGACGGAGCCGCCCCACCGAATCCGTCGGATGGACAACGGGGAGATGACGTGAATGACTTCGCGAGGACCACGGCGGCCGCCGGAAGCGAACCCGCCTGGACCCGCGCACTGGACCGTCTCGGCAGACTGACACCCCGCGAGCGCGAGGTATTCGTGATGCTCGCCGAGGGCCTCAGCAATCATCAGATGGCGGCCCGGCTGCAGGTCACCGAACGCACCGTACGGGCCCATCTCACGGCCGTACTGGAAAAACTCGAACTCGAATCCCGGCTCTCCGGCTGCCTCGCCTCCTATGCCCACCTCATCGCACCCGGGCGGACCCGGCAGGCACCCGCCGCCTGAATCCCGGAAACCGTGGGACTGTCGTCGGCGACAATAGCCACGGAAAGCGGGCCGGGACATCATCGAATCGCGGGGGAGAAGCCCCCGAACCCCTCCGGGAAACCGGAGTGGGCGGATTCGAAGGGAATTCACGATGTCCGACAACGCATTCGACCTGGACGCCCGCATCAGCTCGCCGGTCCAGGGCGGCGGCCAGCTGCCCACGCCGTCGATCAGCAGTCTGGCCACCCGCACCGTCTGCACCCGGATCGGCTGCAAGGTGACCTCGACCTGTGTCTGCACCAGCCTGTGCACCTCGGGCTTCTGCTCGAACCCGTCGCAGGACTGACATCCGGTGAGGTGACGGGTGCTGCCGTGGATTCAGGACACGGCAGCACCCGTCCGCCCATTCTCGCGCCGGGCGCGCCCGGAACTCCAGAGCCGCCCCGGAACTCCAGAGCCGGCACGAAACCCCAGGGCCGGCACGACGCCGGCCCGCCACGGCCTCCGAGGCCACCGCTCCGAGGGAGAACGCATGCACACCGTCCGGGAAACCGGCGAACCGCCCGTCCGCACCCCCGACGCCCCGCTCGCCGAACGGGTCCGCGACGCGGTGCGCCTCGTGGTGTCCCGGACCGCGACCACCGACCAGTGGGCCGAGCTCGCGCTGCGCGCCGCCGACCAGGCCGCCGTACCGATGGGCTGGTACCCGCCCAGCCTGAGCCACGGCCAGGCCGGCCTCGCCCTGCTCCACCTGTACGCCGCCCGGGCCGGCCTCGGCGACCGCGAGCACGCCCACGGCCACATCCGCGAGGCGGTGCTCGCCACCCAGGTCGAACCGCTCTCCGGCCCCGGCCTGTTCGGCGGCACCGCGGGCCTCGCCCTGGCCCTGGCCGACTGCGCCGAGGACGAACCCCGCTTCCGGCCCAGCCTGCTGCGGCTGTACGAGCAGCTCGCCGAGCAGGCGATCGCCACCGAGTGGCCGGCCGACGGGCAACCGGTCAGCGACTCCGACTACGACCTGGTCAACGGCGCGGCCGGCGTGCTGGCCTGCCTCACCGCCCCGGCCGAGCCGAGCCCGAGGGTCCGCGAGGCCGCCGCCGTGCTGCTCGACCGGCTGATCCGGCTGGCCGGCCCCGACCGGCCGGAGGGCACCCCGCCGGGCTGGCTGCTGCGGCCCGAGGTCTACCCGCCGGTCGGCGACTACCACCGGCAGTACCCGCACGGCTACCTCAACCTGGGTGTCTCCCACGGCGTGCCCGGGGTGGCCGCAGCGCTCGCCGCCGCCTGGGCGGCCGGCCACCGCCGCCCCGGCCAGCGCGAGGCCCTCGCCGCGCTCACCGGCTGGCTGCTGCGCCACCGGCTGACCGACGACCAGGGCCCGCTGTGGGCCAACGGCGTCCCGGTCGACGAGCACGGCGCCGAGCGGCCGCTCGCCCACTGCCACGACCAACTCGCCTGGTGCTACGGCACCGCCGGGATCGCCGCCGCCCTGCTCACCGTCGCCGACGCCACCGGGGACGCCGGACTGCGGGCCACCGCCGTCGAGTCCTTCGAGGCCGCACTGCGCCGCGCGGCCGGCGCCGAACTGCGCGCCCCCACGCTCTGCCACGGCCTGGCCGGACTCGTCATGCTCGCCCGGGAGTTCGCCCCGCACAGCGCGGCCGCGCGGGGTGCGCTGCCCGGGCTGCTGGAACGGCTGCTGGCGTACGCCGACCCCCGGCACCCGGTGGTGTTCGCCGACGAGGACCTCCCCGGCAACACCGTGGACGACCCGGGGCTGCTGTCCGGAGCCGCCGGCGTCGCCCTGGCCCTGCTGGCCGCCCTCGCGCAGCAGCGGCCCGCCTGGTTCCGCGTCTTCCTGGGGCGGTGAGCCGGGTGTCCCGCTACGTCGCCGCCGACTTCTTCCTGTTGCGCGCCCCCGCGCTGCCCGTCGACACCTACCACCGGATCACCGCCGACCCGGACCGCACCCGCGCCGAACTGCTCGCCCTCGCCGAGGACCCGGAGGTCCGCCGGGCGCTGCTGGTGGCCAGTGAGGACCTGGTGGCCGCCCTGGAGCGGCTCGACCGGACGGACGAGCGCCGCACCCGGCGCCTGCACTCCCGGCTGCTGCGCTACCTCACCCGGATGTCCACCCGCCCCACCCCGTTCGGGGCGTTCGCCGGCGTCGCGATGGGCGAGTTCGGCGAGCGGACCACCGCCCGGCTGGGCAGCCCGGCGATCCGCGACACCCGGGTCCGGGGCGACCTGGAATGGCTGTTCGCGCTCATCCACCGGCTGGAGGGCGACCGAGCCCTGCTGCCCCACCTCGACGTGGTCGCCAACTCCACCGCGCACCCGGCCGGGGACCGCATGGTGCTGCCGTTCACCGAGGTGCACGGCAAGGAGGACAAGCGGGCCGTCCGGATCCGGGCCACCGAGCCGGTCCGGCTGGTGCTGCGGGCCGCCGCGGCGCCCGTCCCGTACCGGCGGCTGGTCGCGGAGCTGACCGACGCCTTCCCGGCGGCCGGGGAGGGGGCCGTCACCGGTCTGGTCCGCCAGCTGTGGGAACTCGGCTTCCTCGGCAGCGACCTGCGCCCGCCGCAGACCGAGGCCCGCCCGGAGGAGTACCTGCTGAAGAAGGTCACCGGCCTGCCCGGGGCCGAGGACGTCGCCGAGGGCCTGCGCGCCGTGGTCGAGCTGACCCGCACCGCCCACGACGTCGCGGGACTGCGCGCCCTGAGCGCCGCCCAGAACGCGCTGGTGCCCGAACACCGCGGCCGCACCTACCAGTTGGACGCCACCGTCGACCTGCGCACGCCCACCCTGAACCGCGCCGTCGGCGAGGCCGCCGCCGAGGCCGTCGACGTGCTGCTGCGGCTGGCCGCCGCCTCGGGCACCGACCACCATCACCTGGCCCGCTACCGCGAGGAGTTCGTCGAGCGCTACGGCGCCGGCGCCCGGGTGCCCGTCCTGGAGGTGCTCAGCGCCGACGCCGGCCTGGACGCGCCGCCGCTCTACACCCAGCCCGGCCGCGCCTTCGACCTGCCGCCCACCACCAGCCCGCCGGACACCGCCCGGTACGACGCCGCCCTGCTGGACCTCGCCCAGGAGGCCTGGTGGGAGCGGTCCTTCGAGATCGAGCTGACCGACGCCCGGCTGGACCGGCTGGCCCCGCCCGGCCGCACCACCGCCGGGCCCGTCCTGCCGGTGGTCGACGCCTACCTGAGCATCGACGCCGCCGACCGGGACGCGATCGACCGCGGCGAGTGGCGCGCCGTGCTGCGCTCCGACGGCATGGCCCAGGGCGGGCGCACCTTCGGCCGCTTCTTCGACCTGCTCGGGGCCGGCGCCGTCGAGCGGCTGCGCGACTACGCCCGGCGCGAGGAGGAGCTCTTCCCCGACGCCGTCCACGCCGAACTCGCCTTCCAGCCGACCTGGGGCCGGGCCGCCAACGTCGCCGTCCGGCCACGGATCCGGCCGTACGAGATCCCGGTCAACAGCACCCCGTCGGTGCCGCCGGACCGGGTCGTCCCGCTGGACGACCTGCTGGTCGGCGCCACCGAGGGCCGGCTGTACCTGTGGTCCCGCCGGCTCGGCCGGGAGGTGGTCGTCGCCCAGCACCACATGCTCAGCCCGCTGATCGCTCCCGACGTGGCCCGGTTCCTGCTGGAGGTCTCCTACGACGGGTACGTGCTGCCGGTCGCCTTCGGCTGGGGCCGGCTCGCCCGGGCGCCGTTCCTGCCCCGGGTGGTCCGCGGCCGCGTGGTGCTCCGCCCCGCCCAGTGGCGGCTGACCGCCCGCGACCTCGCCGACCCGGCCGACTGGCGGGCCCGCTGGAACGTCCCCCGGCACGTCTACCTGGTCGAGGACGACAACCGGCTGCTGCTCGACCTCGACCACCCGCAGACCCTGCCCGAACTGCGCGCGGCACTCGAACCGGGCGCGGCGCTGACCTTCCAGGAGCTGCTGCCGGCCCACGACCGGCTCTGGCTGACGGACGCCCACGGGCGGCGCCACCACGAGGAGATCGTCGTCCCGCTGATCGTCCGGGACGCCGCCTCGGCCGCCCGCCCGCCGGTCGGCGACCGCACCACCGCCCCCGTGCCGCGGCACCTGCCCGGCGGCGAGTGGTCGTTCCTCCAGGTGTACGCCGGCCCGGAACGCCAGGACGAGATCATCACCGGCCCGCTGCCCGAGCTGGTCGCCGGACTGCGCGCCGAAGGCCTGCTGGACCGCTGGTTCCACCTCCGCTACGCCGACCCCCACCCGCACCTGCGGCTGCGGGTGCGCAGCACCGACGCGCCCCGCACGCTCGCCCGGCTGCTCGCCTGGGGGCGTGAGCTGGTCGCCCGGGGCCTGGCCCGGGACCTCGCGGTGGCCTCCTACGCGCCCGAGGTCGCCCGCTACGGCGGCGCCGACGCCTATGACGCCGTCGAGCGGCTCTTCGAGGCCAACAGCGAGGCCACCGCCGGGCTGCTCGCCCTGAACCCCGGGCTGCGGCCCGAACCGCTGCTGGTCGGCGCCGTCGACCTGCTGTACGCCCAGTGGGGCGTCCCGCTGTCCGCCCGCGCCGACCTCGCCCCCGGCGGGCGGGCGGAGGAGGAGGCCGTCCGGCGGGCCTTCCGCGCCGACCGCGACTACCTCTGTGAGCTGCTGCGGCCCTGGCCGCGCCGGCCGCACCAGGAGGGCGCCCGGCACCGGCAGCTGCTCGCCGGGGCCTTCGCCGCCCAGCGGCCCGCCGCCCGGGCGGCCGCCGAGGCGGTCCGGGCGGCCGCGGCGGCCGGCCGGCTGGTCGGCAGCGAGCGGCGGATCCTCGCCAGCCTCGCCCACCTCCAGGTCAACCGGCTGCTGCCGATCGACCTGGCCCGCGAGGACCGCGCCTACGGCCTGTGGCGGCACACCCTGCGCGCCGTCCGCGGCCGGCTCGCCGCCGAGGACGGCCACCGCGGCACCGAACCGACCGGACCGGAGGACGGCCGATGACCTGGTTGCGCGTCATCGCGCTGTTCTGGCGGCTCAGCCCCGGCAAGGTCACCGGCTACGCGCTCTGCACCGTCCTGAACGCCGCCGTCCCGGGCCTGCAGATCGCGCTCACCGCGCAGGTCGTGCAGAGCGTCGCGGACGCCGTCGGCGGCCAGGCCGGAGCCCGCGACGACGCCCTGCGGGCCGGCTACCAGCTGCTCGCCCTCGCCCTGGCCGGCCACCTGCTCGGCGTCGCCGTCCAGTACCTGGACTCGCTGCTGCGACTGGAACTCACCACCAGCATCGGCGAGCAGGTGATGCGCAAGGGCATCACCCTGGACCTCCAGCAGTACGAGGACGCCGACGCCTACGACAAGCTCCAACGGGCCTTCCAGGAGAGCAACGGCGGCCGGGTCTACCAGCTGTTCGCCGAGATGCTGGAGGCCACCCGCGAACTGGTCACCCTGCTGTCCGTCAGCGCCGTGCTGTTCGCCTGGAGCCCCTGGGCGGCGCTGGTCATCCTGGCGTCCCCGATCCCCTCGGTGGTCGCCCACATGGCGTTCAGCCACAAGGTCTTCGAGATCGAGTACGCCCGCACCGCCGAGCGCCGCCGACTGTACTACTACCAGTACCTGACCACCACCGACCACTCCTTCAAGGAGGTCCGGCTCTTCCAGCTCGGGCCCTACCTGCTGGACCGCTACCGGGAGTTGGTCCGCCGCTTCTTCCGGATCGACCGCGGGGTGGCCCGCCGCCAGTCGGTCGTCGTCGGCGGCTTCGGCCTGCTGAGCGTGCTGGCCTCCTCCGGCGCCCTGCTGTGGGCGATCCGGGACGCCGCCGACGGCAGCCGGGTCGGCGAACTCGCCGGCTACCTCCAGGCCATCGGCACCGTGCAGGTCGCCGCGCACGGACTGCTGCTCGGCGCCGCCTCCCTCTACAAGGACACCCTGTTCCTCGGGAACCTGTTCGGCTTCCTGGACCTCCCGGAACGCCGGATCGCCGGCGGCGACCGGCCCTTCCCGGCCACCCTGCGCGAGGGCATCGAGTTCCGCGACGTCAGCTTCCACTACCCGGGCACCGACCGGCCCGTCCTGGACCGGCTCAGCTTCCGAATCCCGGCCGGCTCCTGCGTCGCCCTGGTCGGCCAGAACGGCGCCGGCAAGACCACCGTCGTCAAACTGCTGACCCGGATGTACGAGCCGACCGGCGGCCGGATCCTGATCGACGGGGTCCCGATCGAGGAGTACGACGTCGACGACCTGCAGCGGAACATGGGCGTGATCTTCCAGGACTTCATCCGCTACGAGATGAGCGTCCGCCACAACATCGGCTTCGGCCGGGTCGAGTCGCTGGACGACCTCGGCAGGGTCCGGCAGGCCGCCGGGTCGGCCGGCGCCGCCCCCGTCGTCGACGCCCTGCCCGGCGGCTACGACACCATGCTCGGCCGGCACTTCGAGGAGGGCCACCAGCTCTCCGGCGGCCAGTGGCAGAAGATCGCGCTGTCCCGGGCGTTCATGCGCAAGGCCCCGATCGTCGTCCTGGACGAGCCGACCGCCGCGATCGACGCCGAGGCCGAGGCCGAGATCTTCGGCCGGCTGCGCGACATCGCGGGCGAGTCCACCTCCCTGGTCATCGCCCACCGCTTCTCCACCGTCCGGATCGCCGACCGGATCGTCGTCGTCGCGGACGGCCGGCTGGCGGAGGAGGGCACCCACGACGAACTGCTCCGGGCCGAGGGCCTCTACGCCCGGCTCTTCCGCCTCCAGGCGTCCGGCTACCTCACCGACGCGGCCCCGCACTGACCACCGAAGCCGCCCCGCGCCACCTCAGCCCCGCCCTGACCACCGAAGCCGCCCCGGACCGAAAGCCCGCCGATGCCCACCTCCGTCGTCCTCCCGGTCATGCCCACCGACCCCGCCCAGCTCGTCCCGTACGCCGAACTCGTCCGGGACGGCCGGGCGGCCCGGCTGTGGCAGGGCCAGTCGCTGCGCCTGGAGACCCACCAGGCCTTCGCCTACCTGGCCGGCCTCGGCCACCGGGTGCCGGTCGGCACCGCCGTCGCCCTGATGCCGCTGCGGCACGAACTCGACGCCGCCCTCCAGGCCCGCTCACTGGCCCGGCTGACCGGCCACCGGACGGTCCTGGGCCTCGGTCCGGGCGCGGCCGACTTCGTCGCCGAACTGCGCGGCGCGCCCTACCCGCGCCCCGGCGAGGCCGCCGCCGGGTACCTGCGCACCGTCCGCGCGCTGCTCGCCGGAGCCTCCCATGGCGGCCTGCCCGAGGAACTCGACCACCCCGGCGTGGAGTTGGGCCTCGGTGTGCTCCGGCCGGCGCTGGCCCGGGTGGCCGGGCGGGAGGCCGACGCGGCCATCACCTGGCTGACCCCGCCCGGGTACCTGCGGGACACCCTCGGCCCGGCGCTGGCCCGGGGCGCGGCCGAGGCGGAGCGGCCGGTGCCCCGGCTGGTCACCGTCGTCCACGCGGCCCTCGACCGCCCCGGGCGCAACCCGTACCGGCTCGCCTACGACGCCGCCCACGCCCACCTGGCCTCGCCGCACTACAGCGACATGCTGCGCCGGGCCGGGCTGCGGGTGCACCCCGCCAGCCCCTCGCTGGGCGCCCGGGCCCTGGTCGACTCCGGCACCTTCGTCCACGGCGACGCCGCGGCGGTGGCCGCCGGCCTGGCGGAGTACGCCCGGGCCGGGGTGGACGAGGTGGTGGTCAACGTCGCGGGCGTGGCGATCGCCGAGGGGGCGGAGGCGGCGCTGGCGGACCTGGGGGAGATCCTCGACGCCGTTGGCCCGTCACTTCGCTGACTGTCCATCAGCTCTTGTCTGCGAGAGCTGACGGTCGAAGGGGCCCGGTCGTTCGCGTAGGATCGGTCGTCCGGGTCGGGGGCGACGTCAGGGCCGGGGCGAAGGGGCGGACGAAGGGGTGGACGTGAGCAGGGACGTGACGGACTGGCTGGCCGCGAACGCCGTCCCGCTGGCCAGCCTGGACGCCGGCCACCCGGCCGAGGACCTGGCGCCGCTGCGCCGGGTGCTGGCCGGGGTGAAGGTGGTCGGGCTCGGCGAAGCCACCCACGGGACGGCCGAGTTCTTCCGGCTGAAGCACCGGCTGCTCGAATTCCTGGTCCGCGAACTCGACTTCGGAGCCCTGGCGATGGAGGCGAGCGCGGCCGACGCCGGCGCCGTGGACGGCTACGTCCGGTACGGCACCGGCGATCCGGTGGTCGCCCTCGACCGGCTGGGCTTCTGGACCTGGAAGACCTACGAGGTGCTCGCCCTGGTCGAGTGGCTGCGCGAGCACAACCGCGCGCTGCCCGAGGCCCGGCGGGTGCGCTTCGTCGGCATCGACCCGCAGCGCAGCGCCGGCTCCGCGGCGGAACTCCACGCCTTCCTGCGGCAGGTGGAGCCCGAGCGGGCCGCCGCCGTCCACCGCACCCTGCGGGCGATCGGCGACAGCACCCCGGCCGGGCACCCCGACGGGTCGGCCGAACTGGTCTCCTGCGCAGGGCAGTTGCTCGAAGAACTGGAACAGCGTCGGGAGGACCACGCGGCCCGGGCCGGCGCCGCCGCCACCGACCGGGCGCTCGCCCACGCCCGCAACCTGGTCCGGGCCGCCGACCTGGCCGGCCGGCCGCCGCTGGGCACCGACGGCGCCGTCGAGGAGGGCTCGCTGGCCGCCCGCGACCGCCACATGGCCGAGGCCGTCGCCGAACTCCACGACACCACCGGGCTGAGGACGGCCGTCTGGGCGCACAACAGCCATGTGATGACCGGCCGGTACGCGGCCGGCGTCCCGGCGATGGGCCACCACCTGCGCGCACGCTACGGCGACGGCTACTACGCCCTCGGCCTGCTGCTCGGCAAGGGTGCCTTCCGGGCCCGTACCGGCTCCACCCGCGCCCGCCCGCCGCACCGCCACGGCATCGGCAGCGGCGGACCGAAGTCCGTCGAGGGCCAGCTCGCCGCCGCCCACCGCGACGACCACCTGATCGACCTTCGCGCCGCCCGCGGCGAGCCCGCCGTCGAAGCCTGGCTGGCCCAGCGGCACTACCTGCGCAGCTTCGGCGCGGGCGTGCCCCGCTTCACCTACCGCTTCGAACTCGCCCCGACCGTACTGGCCGAGGAGTACGACGGCCTCGGCTACGTCCGCCGCTCCACCTGCTCCCGCCCCCTGCCGCTCCCCCCGGAGCCGGGCGGCCGCTGACCACCGCCCCCCGCGCGGGCCGCCCGGGGGCCGTACGACGGCCGCCGCAGGCCTTCCTGCGGTCGGCCTGGCCGCTGCGCGCCCGGGCGTTCCCGCTGACCGGCGCCCTCCAGGGCGCCGCGGTGCCGCTGCTGACGGTCGCGCTGCCGCTGATGGCCGGGCCGTCGATGGCCGGGATCGGCCTGCCGCTGCCGGCCGGGGTGGCCGGGCTCGGGCCCGGAGCGGCCGGGCCGCGGCCGCGTAGGGTGGCCGGGAACGAAGACCGGCCGCACTCCAGGAGCACTCATGACCTCGACCGCTGTCCCCGCCGGCCCGCTGCCGGTCGGGGTGATCGGACTCGGCGACATCGCGCAGAAGGCGTACCTGCCGGTGCTGACCGTCCTGCCCGGACTGGACCTGCGGCTGATGACCCGGGACCGGGCCAAGCTGGACCGGCTGGGGGAGGCCCACCGGATCGACACCGGGCGGCGGTTCACCGACCTGGACGCGCTGATCGACAGCGGCATCCGGGCCGCCTTCGTGCACGCGGCCACCGACCAGCACGTGCCGATCGTCGAGCGGCTGCTCGGCGCCGGGGTGGACGTGTACGTGGACAAGCCGCTGGACTACACCGTGGACGGCGCCCGGAAGCTGGTCGACCTCGCCGACCGGACCGGCCGTTCGCTGATGGTCGGCTTCAACCGGCGCCACGCGCCCGGCTACGCCCAGGCCCTGGAGCGCCCGCGCGACCTGATCGTGCTGCAGAAGAACCGCGAGGGCCTCGCCGAGGCGGCGCGTTCGCTGGTCTTCGACGACTTCGTGCACGTGGTGGACACCCTGCGGTTCCTGGTACCCGGCGAGATCGAGCACGTGGACGTCCGGGCCCGGAAGGACCGCGAGGGCCTGGTGGAGCACGTGGTGCTCACCCTCGGCGGGGAGGGGTTCACGGCGCTGGGCATCATGAACCGGGTCTCCGGCTCCACCGAGGAGGTGCTGGAGGTCTCCGGCGGCGACTCCAAGCGCGAGGTGCGCAACCTGGCCGAGGTGATCGACCACCGCGGCCAGCCCACCGTCCGGCGGCGCGGCGACTGGGTCTCGGTGGCCCGCCAGCGCGGCATCGAGCAGTGCGTGCTGGCCTTCCTGGACGCCGTCCGGGCCGGGAAGACCCTGGACGCCCACGACGCGCTGCGCACCCACGAGCTGTGCGAGCTGATCGTGGAGCGGATCGGGTGAAGCCGGGCAAAGCCGGGGTCAAGCCGGGCGAAAGCTGAGTGAAAGCTGGAAGGGGCCTGGGAGGCGACCGAACTGACGCTTCCGCAGGTCATCCGGCCGGAACCGACAGTTCATTGACGAGGTCTTGTCGGGGCATTTTCTACGCGCGTATCTTGAGGTCGCCGCGGGGGGCGGGTGCCGCCTCCCGTGCTCTCCCCACCTTCCTTCCACGCGAGTAGCGTCCGCTGCCCGAGCTAGGAGCCGTGCCCCGGTGACCACTGCCCCCGCCCTCCGCCCCCGCAGGGCCTCGCTGCTGCGCGCCGCCATCGCCCCCGCCGCGCTGGCCGTCTCGCTGGTGCTCGTCCCGCTGCCGGCCGCCGACGCCGCCGGCGCGCCCGCCGCCCCGCCCGCGCCGACCGAGGCCGGCCCGCTGCGGATCCACGACATCCAGGGCACCACCCGGCTCTCCCCGCAGGCCGGCAAGCCGGTCACCGGCGTGCCCGGAATCGTCACCGGCGTGCGCGCGTACGGCAGTTCCAAGGGATTCTGGCTCCAGGACCCGAACCCGGACGCCGACCCGGCCACCAGCGAGGGCATCTTCGTCTACACCGGAGGAAACCCGACCGTGAAGGTCGGCGACTCGGTGCTGGTCAGCGGCAAGGTCACCGAGTACTACCCGAACTACTCGGGCGGCTCGCAGTCCGTCACCGAACTCAGCGGCCCCGCCGTCACGGTGCTCTCGGCCGGCCACCCGCTGCCCGCCCCCGTGGTCGTGGACACCCGCGACATCCCCGGCCGCTACGCCCCGCCGGCCGGGCCCGACGGCAGCATCGACGCCACCCGGCTGAACCCCGAGAAGTACGCCCTGGACTTCTACGAGTCGCTGGAGGGCATGCTCGTCCAGGTCAAGGACGTCCGGGTGATACAGGCGACCGACAAGTACAACGAGCTGTGGGTCGCCGCCGACCGGCAGGACCAGCGCAGCAAGCGCGGCGGGGTGCTCTACGAGTCCTACCGCGAGCCCAACGTCGGTCGGCTGATGGTGCAGCAGCAGGCCGCCGTCTCCCAGCAGCCCTTTCCGGTGGCCAACGTCGGCGACGAGCTGACCGGCACCACCACCGGCCCGCTGGACTACAACCAGTTCGGCGGCTACACCCTGGTGGCCGGCACCCTGGGCACACTCAGGGACAACCACCTCCAGCGCGAGGTCACCGCCCAGCCGAGCGAGCGCGAACTCACCATCGCCACCTACAACGTGGAGAACCTGGCCGCCACCAACCCGGACGCCAAGTTCGCCCAGCTGGCCCAGGGCATCGTCACCAACCTGCGCTCGCCCGACATCATCGCCCTGGAGGAGATCCAGGACGACAACGGCGCCAAGAACGACGGCACCGTCGACGCGAGCCAGACCGTCGCGAAGTTCCTCGCCGCGATCGAGGCGGCCGGCGGCCCCGCCTACGACTGGCGCTCGGTCGACCCCCAGGACGGCAAGGACGGCGGCGAGCCCGGCGGCAACATCCGCCAGGTCTTCCTGTTCAACCCCCAGCGGGTCTCCTTCACCGACATCCCCGGCGGCAGCGCCACCACCGCCGTCGGCGTCACCGGCACCGGCGCCGCCGCCGCGCTCACCGCCTCGCCCGGCCGGATCGAGCCGGCCGACGAGGCGTGGACCAACAGCCGCAAGCCCCTGGCCGGGCAGTTCTCCTTCCGCGGCCGGAAGGTCTTCGTGATCGCCAACCACTTCAACAGCAAGGGCGGCGACCAGGGCATCGACAGCCGCTTCCAGGCCCCGACCCGCAGCTCCGAGGTGCAGCGGCTCCGGCAGGCCACCGTCGAGCAGGCCTTCGTCGCCAAGCTGCTGGCCGCCGACCAGCAGGCCGAGGTGGTCTCGCTCGGCGACTTCAACGACTACCAGTTCTCGCCCGCGCTGAGCGCGCTCACCAAGGGCGGCGTGCTACGCGACCTGGTGAACGAGCTGCCGGAGACCGAGCAGTACTCCTACGTCTACCAGGGCAACTCGCAGGTGCTCGACCACGTCCTGGTCAGCCCCGAGGTCGGCTACGCCAAGTACGACGTGGTGCACATCAACGCCGAGTTCGCCCAGCAGGCCAGCGACCACGACCCGCAGGTGGTCCGGATCAAGCCCTGACCCGAGCCGCGGATATCCTGCCTCCGCCGCCGGTGACCACCGGCGGCGGAGGCAGGATCGCAGCACGGGGGCGGGCATGAAGTACCGGATCGAGCGGATCGGGCGCGAGGACTGGGAGCGGCTGCGCACCATCCGGCTGGCCCAACTCCTCGACACCCCGCTGGCGTTCGGCGAGACCCACGCGTACGCGCTGCTCCAGGGCGAGGGCAACTGGCGGGCCCGGACGGACTGGCTGAACGAGCCCGGCCGGATCGGCCTGGTCGCGGTGGACGAGGACGGTGAGTGGGTCGCGACCATGCTCTCGATCCCCAGCCGCAAGACCGCCACGGTCGACCTGATCGGCGTCTGGGTCGACCCGGCGCACCGCGGCCGCGAGCGCGGCGTCGCCGACGCCCTGCTGGACGCGGTGCTCGCCTGGGCCCGGGAGGGCGGCGCCGAGTGGATGCTGCTCGGCGTCCACGAGGCGAACGACCGCGCCGCCGCCTTCTACCGGCGGCGCGGCTTCACGTACACCGGCGGCGAAACGCCGTACGTGCTGGACGAGAGCGCCCGGATCCTGGAGATGGTCCTCCCGCTGGTGTAGCGGGTGGCTCAGCCGGTCACGTACTCCGCCAGGTGCTCGCCGGTCAGCGTCGAGCGGGCCGCGACCAGCTCGGCCGGGGTGCCCTCGAAGACCACCCGACCGCCGTCGTGCCCGGCGCCCGGACCGAGGTCGATGATCCAGTCCGCGTGCGCCATGACCGCCAGGTGGTGCTCGATCACGATCACCGACTTGCCGGAGTCCACCAGCCGGTCCAGCAGGCCGAGCAGCTGCTCGACGTCCGCCAGGTGCAGCCCGGTGGTCGGCTCGTCCAGGACGTAGACCCCGCCCTTGTCCGCCATGTGGGTGGCCAGCTTCAGCCGCTGCCGCTCACCGCCGGACAGCGTGGTCAGCGGCTGGCCGAGGCTGACGTAGCCGAGGCCGACGTCGGCGAGCCGCTCCAGGATCCGGTGCGCGGCCGGCAGCTTCGCCTCCCCGTCCCCGAAGAACTCCTTCGCCTCGGTCACCGGCATCGCCAGCACCTCGCTGATGTCCCGGCCGCCCAGCCGGTACTCCAGCACCGAGGCCTGGAAGCGCTTGCCCTCGCAGTCCTCGCAGGTGCTGGCCACCCCGGCCATCATCGCCAGGTCGGTGTAGACCACGCCCGCGCCGTTGCAGGTCGGGCAGGCACCCTCCGAGTTGGCGCTGAACAGGGCCGGCTTGACGTCGTTCGCCTTGGCGAAGGCCTTGCGGATCGGGTCGAGCAGGCCGGTGTAGGTGGCCGGGTTGCTGCGCCGGGAGCCCTTGATGGCGCCCTGGTCGACCGAGACCACGCCCTCGGCGGCCGCCCTCGAGCGTCGACACAGCGAGCCGTGGATCAGCGAGCTCTTCCCGGAGCCGGCCACGCCGGTCACCACGGTCAGCACCCCGAGCGGGACGTCCACGTCCACGTCCCGCAGGTTGTGGCTGTTCGCGCCGCGGATCGCCAGCGTCCCGGTGGGCTTGCGCACGGACTCGCGCAGCGCCGTCCGGTCCGCCAGGTGGCGGCCGGTGACCGTACCGCTCTCGCGCAGCCCGGCCACGCTGCCCTCGAAGCACACCGAGCCGCCCGCCGCGCCCGCCCCGGGGCCGAGGTCCACCACGTGGTCGGCGATCGCGATGGTCTGCGGCTTGTGCTCCACCACCAGCACCGTGTTGCCCTTGTCCCGCAGCCGCAGCAGCAGGTCGTTCATCCGGCTGATGTCGTGCGGGTGCAGCCCGGTGGTGGGCTCGTCGAAGACGTACGTGGTGTCGGTGAGCGAGGAGCCCAGGTGGCGGATCATCTTGACCCGCTGCGCCTCGCCGCCGGACAGGGTGCCGGACGGCCGGTCGAGGGAGAGGTAGCCGAGGCCGATCTCCACGAAGGCGTCCAGCGCCTGCTGGAGCGCGGAGAGCAGCGGCGCCACCGAGGGCTCGTCCAGTGCGCGGACCCAGTCCGCCAGGTCGCTGATCTGCATCGCGCAGGCGTCGGCGATGCTGATGCCGGCGATCCTGGACGAGCGGGCGGCCGAGCTCAGCCGGGTGCCCTCGCAGTCCGGGCAGGCGGTGAAGGTGACGGCGCGCTCCACGAAGGCGCGGATGTGCGGCTGCATCGCCTCCTTGTCCTTGGACAGCATGGACTTCTGGATCTTGGGGATCAGGCCCTCGTAGGTGAGGTTGACCCCGTTGACCTTGACCTTGGTGGGCTCCCGGTACAGGAAGTCCTGGAGCTCCTTCTCGGTGTACTCGCGGATCGGCTTGTCCGGGTCGAGGAAGCCCGAGTTGGCGTACACGCCGACGGTCCACCAGCTGTCCACCTTCCAGCCGGGGATGGTGATGGCGCCCTCGGCGATCGACTTGCCCTCGTCGTACAGCTGGGTGAGGTCGATGTCGGAGACGCTGCCGCGGCCCTCGCAGCGCGGGCACATGCCGCCGGTGATGCTGAAGCTGCGCCGCTCCTTGACCGTCTTGCCGCCGCGCTCCACGGTCACCGCGCCGGCGCCGCTGATCGAGGGGACGTTGAAGGAGAAGGCCTTGGGGGAGCCGATGTGCGGGGTGCCGAGCCGGCTGAACAGGATGCGCAGCATCGCGTTGGCGTCGGTCGCGGTGCCGACGGTGGAGCGCGGGTCGGCGGCCATCCGCTGCTGGTCGACGATGATCGCGGTGGTCAGCCCCTCCAGGACGTCCACCTCGGGGCGCGCCAGGGTGGGCATGAAGCCCTGGACGAAGGCGCTGTAGGTCTCGTTGATCAGCCGCTGCGACTCGGCGGCGACGGTGTCGAAGACCAGCGAGCTCTTGCCGGAGCCGGACACCCCGGTGAACACCGTCAGCCGGCGCTTGGGGAGGTCGACGCTGACGTCCTTGAGGTTGTTCTCGCGTGCCCCGTGCACGCGGATCAGGTCGTGGCTGTCGGCGGCGTGCGGCTCGGCCATCGTGGTCTTCGCTCCGTCTCTCTGGCGGTTCGGTGGGTGGCGTACCGGTGGGTGGTGTCTCGGGTGGACGGTGTCTCGGGTGGTTGGGGCTGTTCGGTGGGCCCGCCCCGGCCGGCGGCGGCCGGGGCGGGCCCGGGCGGGGTCAGCGCACTTCGTTGAAGCGGACCATGTTGCCCGCCGGGTCGCGGAAGGCGCAGTCGCGGACGCCGTACGGCTGGAGGGTCGGCTCCTGGACGAGCTCGGCGCCGCCGGACTTCAGCCGGTCGAACACCCCGTCCAGGTCGGCGGTGGCGAGCACCACCCGGGCGTACGTTCCCTTGGCCATCATCTCGGTGATGGTACGCCGCTCGTCCTCGGTGATGCCCGGGTCCGCGAACGGCGGTTCCAGCACCAGCGACACGCTCGGCTGGCCGGCGGGCCCGACGGTGATCCACCGCATCGGGCCGCCGCCGACGTCCTGGCGGACCTCGAAGCCCAGCAGGTCGCGGTAGAAGGCGAGCGAGGCCTCCGGGTCGGTGTGCGGGAGGAAGGTCCAGTGAATGCTGATGTCGTTCATGACGGCAACGCTAGGCGCGGCCCCCGGGCGGGCGCTTCTCGAAAACTGATCGACCCCGGGGAGCGGCGGAGGTGGTCTCCGCTCCCCGGGGTCGATGGTCACGCGTGGCCGCGCTGCGGTGCTCGGGCGTGGCCGCTCAGGCGCGCCCCCGTGCGCCGCTCAGGCGCGGCAGCGCAGCATCTCCAGCGGCGGGTGGGCGAGCACGTCCGCCCAGAAGTCCTCGCCGTACTCGCGCAGGCCCTCCTCGGAGATCCCGAGCGGCACCCACTCCAGCTCGGAGAACCCGGCCTCGCTCAGGGACTCCTGGTAGACCTCGCGGCGCGGGACCGTGCCGAGGATGCTGATCGGCTGCGGGTCGAGCAGCGCGGTGACCTTCACTCGCGGGCCGGTCTCGACGTGGTCACCGGTCGGCTCGCAGCGGAACCCGTACTGCTCCAGGGACGCGCAGTCGAAGGCGTAGTCCGGCTTCTGGGCGAAGACGTAGAGCTCCCCGCCCGGCACCAGGCTGCGGTGGATGTTGCGACACATCCGGTCCAGCGACACGCGGTCCTCCGCGTAGTTGAGGCACTGCACTGCCAATGCCACATCGAACTTCCGCTCCAGCGGACGCAGTTCGGCCACGTCGCCGACCTCGTAGCGCACCCCCAGCGGCTCGCGCTGCTCGAACGACTCCGCGGCGGCGATCATCTCGGTGGAGATGTCGACCCCGAGCACCTCCGTCGCACCGCGCCGCCGGACCTCGCGGCTGTAGAAGCCCGTCCCGCAGGCCAGGTCGAGGACGGCCTTGCCGCGCACGTCCCCGACCATGGCGAGGAAGCTCGGCACCTCCCCGAAACGCGTCAGTGGCAGCGCCTTGAAGCCCTCGAACGCCTCGCCGATCCCGTCGTACTGCTGCACGCCCATCGTGCGCTCCTCCCGTGTCTGACGATCTGACGGGAAGTCTTCCGCAGCGCCGAGGGCCGCCTGTACCGGCAGAAGCCACGAATCAGCGGCGCCGCGCGAGGTGCACGGTGATGTCCGCGTCCAGTCGGACGCGCTCCGGCAGTGCGGCCAGGATCCGGCGCAGCACCTCCGCCCGGGCGGACTCCGGCAGGACGAGATAGGCCGAGACGGTCGACAGATGGCCGACGTACTCCGCCGCTGTCACCGTCAACTGCCTTACCAGTACGGTCTGTCTGACGTCGTCGAAGTGCTCGGAGCGCGCCAGCTCGGTGCCCGGCCACCGCAACTGCCGCTCCGGCGGCGTCCCGTCCGGGGAGGGCACGTCGTCGCTCTCCAGGAACGGCGCCCGGGCCGCCCGGACGGCCTCCGCCACCGCCGGATCGGCGACCTCCACCGGGCCGCCGATGTTGGCGAACACGCCGCCGGGGCGCAGTAGTTCGGCCATCCGTCGGCACCGGCCCGCCGGCTGGGTCCAGTGCAGCGCGGCGGCCGCGTACACCAGGTCGTACGGCCCGTCCGGGGGCAGCTCCTCGAAGGCCGCCCGCAACGTCCGGACGTTCCCCGGGGCGTGCCGGCGCAGTTCGGCGAGCATCGCGCCGTCCGGTTCGGTCGCGGTGACGGCCACGCCGCGCCCGGCGAACAGCCGGGTGGCCTTGCCCGTGCCGGCGCCGATCTCCAGGGCGGTCCGTGGCGGCCCGCCCGCGTACTCCGCGACCAGGTCGAAGAGTTCCGCGGGATACCCGGGACGGTACCGCTCGTAGGCCTCCGCGACCGGCCCGAAGCTCAGCGCGCGATCAGTCATTCCGGGCCTCCGGCAGGGCCAGCCACTCCTCCCAGCTGAGGTCGCGCCCCAGGAGCCGCGGTTGCCGGAACGGCCAGTCGGCGGCGATCCACCGCGGCACCAGCGCGTCCAGCGCCTCCTCCACCTCGCTGCCGACCAGCTCGTCCACCACCCACCAGGCGATCTCCCCGTCCGCCCCGGCCCGCTCCGGCGGGTCGACGTACACGCAGCCGCGCACCGCCGTCTCCGCGCCGTCCAGCAGCGCGTAGTTGAACGACTGGTGCGCGGCGATCTCCCGCTCGTGCCGCGCCAGGTCCACCCGGTTGGCCTCGGCCGTCATGGTCTCCGCCGGCCACCCCCAGGCCGGCCCGAAGATCCCGAACAGTCGCTCCCGCGACCCCATCACGGCCGGATAGTCCATCGGCGCGTCCGCCTCCCGGATCGGCCGCAGGTGGTACGCCCCGCCGAGCAGCGGCACATGGACGGGGTGGACGAAGTCAGCAGGAAGCCAGGTCATGCCGCCGAGGCTATCCGTGCACCCGCCGTGACCGCACCGGATATCCGGCGCGCGACCCGACGGCCGCTCCGCCGCGACTCCGCCCTGCCGCGACTTCGCCCCGCCCCGTCTCCGCCGTGCCCCGCCGGGTGCGTCAGATGGTCCAGCCGACCGGATAGTTGACGATCGGGGTGAACGTCACGCCGACCGCCTCCGCCTCCGCGCGCGCGTCGACGACCATCTCCTTCAGGTGGTCCAGCTGCGCCGCGTGCTCTTCCGAGTCCCAGACGCTGACGTGGACGGCCGAGCCCTCCGGCGAGACGCCCGCGTAGAAGTGGATGAGCCCCGGCAGCCGCCGGACGGCCGGGATCAGGTACTCCGAGGTCCTGGTGTTCATCGCGTCGACCTCCTCGAACCGGCCCGGGTCGAAGGTGGCACGCGAAATCCGGAAGTGCGCACCTGCGGGCAACGACTCGGTCACGATGATCCCCCGTCTTCTGATGAACCGCGTGCCGGAAATCCTACCGCCCCGGCCCTGCCGGAGGGCATGGGAAGAGGGCTCCTTCGCAGTACCTGCGGTTCGGGTCGAAGACGGCCGGAACCGGGGCACTGCCCCGCCGGGCACGGGGCAGGCCGGGACGCCCTACCGGGACGCCTTCTCCTGGAGGAGGCCCAGCTGAGCCATGATGGCGCCGCTGTCCACGTAGACGCGTGCCGTCTTGATCTTGTCGTTCTCGACCTCGTACACGTCGCACCCGTGCACGGTGACCGAGCGCCCGGTGGCCGGCACCGTGCCGACGCGCAGGACGAGATCAGCGGTCTGGGTCCCCTGGCCCGTGTACTCGATCGCGACGGTGTCGCCCTGGGCGGTCAGGTGGTCCAGGGAGAACCGCCCGTCGGGCATCGCGTCGAACAGGGACTTCGCGATGCTGGCGAAGGCCTCGGGGCCCTGGAGGGTCCTTCCGCTTCCCATGTCGGTGACGGTGCAGTCGGGGGCCACAGCCCCCGTTATGGAGTCGTAGTCGCGGTTGTTCCATGCCTCGAAGAGGCCGCGGACGAAGGATTCTTTGTCGGTCATGGGAGCCTCCGCTCCGATGTGGTGCGCTCGTTCGTGAAGCGGGCCGGGCCGCCGGCGTCCGGGCGGACCGATCAGCCTCACCGGCCCGCCCGCGTGGTTCGCCGCGCCGACTGGATTCCCCACCCGCGCCTGACATCGAGGTCCTGAGCAGTTCCCACCTCACATCCATCCTGACTCCGCAGGGCACCCCCGTGCATCTGGACGCAGCGGAGGCGCTCCAGGGCCGCGGTTCCCCGGGCGGTGGGATCCGGCGGTGCGGGACGGAACTCCCCGATGTGGCGGTCCGGCGGGTTCACGGGGCGTGACGGCCGCGTCCGCGTCAACGCCCTCTGCCCCGGCCCGGTGAACACCCCGCTGCTCCGGGAGCTCTTCGCCAAGGATCCGGAGCGGGCCGCCCGCCGCCTGGTCCACATCCCGCTGGGCCGCTTCGCCGAGCCCGAGGAGATCGCCGCCGCGGTGGCCTTCCTCGCCTCCGACGACTCCTCCTTCTTGACCGCCAACACCTTCCTCGTCGACGGTGGCATCTCCGGCGCCTACGTGACCCGCAGTGGCCGCGCCCGCCCGGGAAACCGCCGCCGGCACCGCCCCGGGCCTCCTGCGGGTGGTCCCGGGGCGCTCGGGCGGCGGTCACGGCCTGCGTGCGTCAGGTGATGGGCGGGCGGCGACAGCACCATCTCGTCCACCCCTGACCGGACATCATCCCGACGGGCACACGGGCCCTGTTGACTGGCCGTGCAGGTAGGACCTCCGTTCGTCCACGGTGAGGTCCCGGTGGACGGCGTGGCAGATTTTCGTGATCGCTGCGCCGGGCTGGGGGAGGACGGCATCCCATAGGTGCACGGTCTCGTCACGGCTGCCGGTGGCGAGGGTGTGTCCGTCGGGGCTGAACGCCACCGCTGTCACCTGGTCGGTGTGGGCGGTCAGGGTGGTGCGGGGCTGGCCGGTGGCCGTGTCCCACAGCCGCGCGGTGGAGTCCACGCTGCCGGTGGCGAGGGTGCGTCCGTCGGGGCTGAACGCCACCGACGCCACCTGGTCGGTGTGGCCGGTCAGGGTGGTGCGGGGCTGGCCGGTGGCCGTGTCCCACAGCCGCGCGGTGTTGTCGCTACTGCCGGTGGCGAGGGTGTGTCCGTCGGGGCTGAACGCCACCGCCGTCACCGTGTAGGTGTGGCCGGTCAGGGTGGTGCGGGGCTGGCCGGTGGCCGTGTCCCACAGCCGCGCGGTCCCGTCAGCGCTGCCGGTGGCCAGGGTGTGCCCGTCGGGGCTGAACACCACCGAGTTCACCGCACCGGTATGGCCGGCCAAGGGGGTGCGCAACCTTCCGGTGGCCACGTTCCGCAGCCGGACCGTCCTGTCGTAGCTGCCACTGGCCAGGGTGCGTCCGTCGGGGCTGAACGCCACCGACGCCACCTCACCGGTGTGGCCGGTCGTGACACCGCGGGACTTGCCGGTGGCCACGTCCCACAGCCCGACAGTCTCGTCAACGCTGCCGGTGGCGAGGGTGCGTCCGTCGGGGCTGAACGCCACCGACGCCACCGAACCGTTCTGGGCGGTCAGGGTGGCGCGGGTCTGGCCGGTGGCCACGTCCCACAGCCGCGTGGTGTAGTCCACGCTGCCGGTGGCGAGGATGTGTCCGTCGGGGCTGAACGCCACCGACGCCACCGCACCGGTGTGGCCGGTCAGGGTGGTGCGGGTCTGGCCGGTGGCCGCGTCCCACAGCCGT
>NZ_JBHXEG010000073.1:0-49150 GCF_042724935.1 Kitasatospora sp. NPDC127060 | reverse complement strand
GCCTCCGGGATTCCGGAGGCCCACCGTCGTTCGTCGGCCGGACAGGGCCTGGCGCCTCAGCGCGTCGGGACGGCCATCCCGAGGTGGTCGCGCAGGGTGCGTCCGCCGTACTCCTTGCGGAACAGCCCGCGCCGCTGGAGCACCGGCACCACCAGCTCGGTGAACGCCGTGACGGCCCCCGGGACGTACGCCGGGTAGATGTTGAAGCCGTCGGCGGCGCCCTCCTCGAACCACTCCTGGATCATGTCGGCCACCTCCTCCGGGTTGCCCACCACGGTGTACGAGAGCTGGGCAGGGGTGGCGTGGACGAGGTCCCCGTAGGTGATCCGGTCCGGCCCGTCGACGGTGCGCCTGGTCAGCCGGGTGATCTCGGCGAGCCGCCGGGCGCCCTCCTCGGAGACCGCCGCCAGGGTGCTCGCCGGGACGGCCGCGGCCAGGTCGTTGCCGCGCACGTCCACCCCGAACACCTCGGAGGCGGAGGTGAGGTTGCGCCGGTGGCCCTCGCCGATGCCGCCCGCGCGCACGATGTCGCCGATCTCCTGCTCCGGGTCGAGCACCAGCAGCGCGTTGAGCCGGTCGTGCAGGGCGACCGCCTCCTCGGTGGTGGGCGCGACGATCGGGGTCAGGCCGGGCAGCACCGCGACGTGGTCGGCGCGGCCGTACCGGGCCGCCCGGGCCTTGATGTCGGCGTAGTACTCCCGGCGCTTGGCCAGCGTCGGCTGCGGGCCGGCGAACACGATGTCCGCGTCGCGGGCGCCGAGTTCGCGGGAGCGGTCCGAGGTGCCGGCGTTGAACACCACCACGTGGCCCTGCGGCGGGCGGGCGACGTCCAGCGGGCCGTCCACCGCGAAGAACTCGCCGCGGTGGTCGATCCGGCGGGCCCCGGTGCCGTCCGGCTCCGGGGCGGAGTCCCACAGCTCGCGGACCACCCGGAGGGTCTCCTCGGCCCAGTCGTAGCGCCGGGAGGTGTCCCAGTGGGCGTCCCGGCCGAAGTTGTGGGCCGCCGCCGGGTCCGCGCCGGTGACCAGGTTCCAGGCCGCGCGGCCGTCGCTGAGGTGGTCCAGTGAGGCCAGCAGCCTGGCGATGGCGTACGGGTCGGAGTAGGTCGGGTTGGCGGTGACCACCACACCGATGTGGCTGGTGGCGGCGGCGATCGCCATGGCCGTGCTGTACGGCTCCAGCCGGGAGATCTGCGCCGGGTTGCTGTGCTGCAGACCCGGGTCGCTGGCCAGCCGGTCGCCCAGGAAGACGAAGTCGAACTTGGCCCGCTCGGCTTCCCGGCTGACCTCCTGGATGAGGCCGATGTCGTACGCGGCGTCGGCGGCCGCGTCGGGGTGGCGCCACCCGGCGGCGTGGGTGCCGGTCGCCCAGAACATCAGCCCGAGGTGCAGTTCTCGCTCGGACACGTCGTCAGCTCCTCTCCGCGCCGGCGGCGGTGAGCCGGGCGACGATCCGGTTGGCGGGCCGGGCCAGCCCCAGCTGCTCGCGCAGGGTGCCCGCCCCGGACGCGCCCGAGTAGCGCCCGGCGGCCCGCAGTTCGGGCAGCACCAGGTCGGTGAACGCCGCCACGCTGCCGGACTGCGGGAGCCGCAGCAGGAAGCCGTCCAGCGGCGTGCCGTCGGCCCAGGCGGCGAGTTGCCCGGCCACCTGCGCCGGGTCGCCGACCAGCACCGCGTGCCCGTCGTCCGACAGCGGGGCGCCCGCGGCCGTGTGCAGTTCGCGGGCCCGCTGCGCCGTCTCCGCGACGAAGGGGGTGACGGTGGCCAGCTGCGGCCGGTCCGCGGCCGCCGCCCGGTCGGGCGCCCCGGCGACCAGCACGTCCGCCTCGGCGGCGAGCAGCGGCTCGCCGGCCGGGGCCAGCACCACCGGGTGGCCCTGCGGCGGGCGGACCAGGTTGAGCGGCCCGCGCACCCGCAGCACCGGGCCCACGTGGTCCAGCACGTGGACGCGGTCCGGGTCGATGAACCGCCCGGTGTCCTTCTCGTGCACGAACGCGCCGTCCTCCCAGGTGTCCCAGAGGTCGCGCAGCAGCGGCGGGAACTCCGCGGTCCGGGCCTCCCGGCCGTCCGCCGGGTCGACGCCGTCCCGGCGGTGGTTGGCGTCCGCCTCCGGGTCGGGGCCGGTCACCACCCGCCAGCCGGCCCGGCCGCCGCTGATGTGGTCCAGCGAGGCGACCATCCGGGCCAGGTTGTACGGCTCGCAGTAGGCCGGCGCGGCGTCCATCACCAGGCCGATCCGCCGGGTGCACACCGCGAGCATCGAGGCGGTGACGATCGCGGCGGGCGGGGCGGCCCGGCCGGGCCGGGCGGCCGGCCGGTCGCCGAGCAGCAGGGCGTGCACCCCGGCCTCCTCGGCCCGCCCGGCCGCCGCGACAATCCCGGCGGCGGGCCCGGCGAGCAGCTCCTCGGGCAGCTGGTAGACCAGCGCCAGTCCGGTCACGACCGGCCCCCGCTCGCCCCGAACAGCTCCGCCACCGAGGCGTCGTACGCGCTGCTGATCCGGAACGCCTTGCCGGCCAGCGCCAGCCGGCGCTCCACCGGGACGGCGGACGGGCTGCCGCCGCCCTGCTCCAGCAGCTTCAGCACCTCGTCGTAGTCGTCCGGGTCGCTGAGCGGGATGACGTGCTCGAAGTTCTTCGCCGCCCCGCGCAGCATCGCGGGCCCGCCGACGTCGACCTTCTCCCGGAAGCCGGCCGGCTCCAGGCCCGGCTGCGGCTCGGGCAGCAGGTAGTAGTTGTTGCAGACCAGGTCGATCCGGGGGATGCCGTACTCCGCCATCTCGCGCAGGTCGGACTCGGTCTCCCGGGCCAGGATGCCGCCCATCACGGAGACGGTCAGGGTCTTGACCCGGCCGCCCAGCAGGGTCGGGACGCCGGCCAGGTCGGCGATGTTCTCGACCTGGTGGCCCGCGTCGCGCAGCAGCCGGTACGTCCCCTCCGTGGCCGCGACCCTCCAGCCGAGCCGGAGCAGTCCGGCGGCCAGCGGCTCGATGTTCCGCTTGTCGCTCACCGCGAGTACGGCCAGCATGTCAGCGATCCTCCTTGAGTGGTCTTGGGTGGTCTCGGGTGGTCTCGGGTGATCCTGAGCGGTCGGCTACTTGATCTCGATCAGCGCGTCCCGGTGGGATCCCACCGACACGTGGCGCACCGGCACCCCGAGCAGTTCCTCGATCGCCTCGACGTACTGCCGGGCGCCGGCCGGGAGTTGCTCGTAGCTGCGGACGCCGGAGATGTCGTCGTCCCAGCCGGGCAGGGTCTCGTACACCGGGGTGCTGGCGTCGAGTTCGGCCGGCCGGGGGCTGAACTCCCGTACCGTGCGGCCGTCCCGCTCGTACGCCACGCACAGGTCCAGCTCGCCGGTGCCGCTGAGCTGGTCCAGGTTGGTGATCGCGACCTCGTCGGCGCCCTGGACGCGCACGCCGTAGCGGGTCGCCACCGCGTCGAAGGCGCCGAGCCGGCGCGGCCGGTTGGTGGTGGAGCCGTACTCGCCCCACTGGCGGCGCAGCCGGTCGGCGCGCTCCTCGTCGAACTCGGTGACGAACGGCCCGGCGCCGACGCACGAGGAGAAGGCCTTGGTCACGCCGACGGTGCGGTCCACCCGCGCCCACGGGACGCCGATGCCCACCGGCGCGTGGCCGGCCAGGCAGGTGGACGAGGTGGTGTACGGGTAGATGCCGTAGTACAGGTCCTTCAGGGCGCCGAGCTGGCCCTCGGCGATGACGGAGGCGCCGTCGTCCAGGGCCTTGCCGAGCAGCTCGGTGGCGTCGACGACGTGCGGCTCCAGCCGCTCGGCGACCTCCAGGGCCCAGCGGGTGACCTCCTCCAGGCGCAGCGGCGCTCCGCCGTAGATCCGCACCAGCCGCTCGTTCGCCCAGTCCAGTACGGCGGCCAGCCGGGCGGGCAGGTTCTCCCGGTCGTAGAGCTCCCGCACCAGCAGGGTCTTCTTCATCACCCGGTCGCCGTAGGCCGGGGAGATGCCGCGCCGGGTGGAGCCGTACCGGCCGTCCGAGAGCCGCTCCTCCTCGGCACCGTCGAGGTCACGGTGGAACGGGAAGCAGATCGAGGCGGCGTCCGCGACCAGCAGCCGGTCGGCCGTCACGCCCTGGTCCCGGATCGCCTCGAACTCGCCGAGGAAGCCCTCGACGTCGACGGTCATGCCGGGGCCCAGCACGCCGGTCACGGTGGGGTGCAGCACGCTACTGGGCAGGCTGTGCAGCTTGAACTTCCCCTGGTCCGTGTGGATCGTGTGACCGGCGTTGCTGCCGCCGTGGTAGCGAACCGTGTAGTCGGCCTCGGCGGAGAGGTTGTCGACCATTCTTCCCTTGCCCTCGTCACCCCAGTTGAGGCCCACGATTGCCTTCAGCACGACGAAACTCCCTCAGCTCGACGTCGGTACGGTGGTCAGGCCAGCAGGGCGCGGCGCCGCTCGGCGGCCTGGCCCCAGACGTCCGGGTTGAGGACGGCCGGCGGCTGCTTGCCCTCCAGCGCGCTCAGCAGCTGGGTGGCGGCGGAGAGGGCCAGGGCCCGCTTGGTCTCCACGGTGAAGTCGGCGATGTGCGCGCTGAGCACCAGGTTCTCGATGTCCAGCAGCTCGCTGTCGGCGGCCAGCGGCTCGTCCTCGTAGACGTCCAGGGCCGCGCCGCCGAGGTGGCCGCTGCGCAGCGCCCGGGCCAGCGCCGCGCCGTCGACGACCCGGCCGCGCGAGGTGTTCATGAAGTACGCGCCGGGCTTCATCTGCGCGAAGGTCTTGTCGTTGAACATCTGCTCGGTCTCGTCGTTGAGCTCCGGGTGGCAGGTGACGAAGTCGGCGCGGGAGAGCAGCTCCTCCAGCGTCTCGACCTTCTCGGCGCCGACCTCGGCCATCTTCTCGGCGGAGACGTAGGGGTCGTAGGCGAGCACCCGCATCAGGAAGCCGCCGTGGGCGCGGCGGGCCATCCAGCCGCCGACGTTGCCCAGGCCGACGATGCCGAGCACCTTGCCGGTCAGCTCGACCCGGTGGGCGGTCAGCCGGGCGTCCCAGGCCTTCTCGATGCCGTCCCGGCTGATCGCGGTGAGGCCGCGGGTGACCATCAGCAGCAGGCCGAGGGCGTGCTCGGAGACCGGCTTGCCGCCGAGACCGGGGTTGTTGGCGACGACGACGCCGGCCGCGGTCGCCGCGTCCAGGTCGATGTTGTCCACGCCGCGGCCGCTGGAGAGGACGGCGACCAGGTTCGGGGCGGCGGCGATCAGCTCGGCGTCGATCCGGGCAGGGTAGCGGGCCACGATGCCGTGCGCCCCGGCGACGGCGGCGAGGACCGCCGGCCGGTCCTGGTCGTCCACCCGGCGGACGTCGGCGTGCTGCTCCAGCAGCTCCTCGGCTTCGGGGGCGTACATCGAGCCGATCAGGACCACGGTGGGTCGCATGGCGGGTCTCCTCAGGCAGGGGGTGGAAGGGTGGTGGGGCCGCGTCACGCGGCCATGGCGGCGGCGAGCAGGTGCTCCAGCGGCTTGAGTTCGCCGCCGCGGCTGGCGGCCAGGAACCGCCGGGTCAGCTCGGTGCGCTCGGTGGGCGCGGGGGTGAAGCGGGAGCGGTCGGCGGCCAGCCGGTCGCAGGCCCGGCCGTACAGCTTGCGGCTGTAGGCCTCGCTGATGCCGAGTGCGGCGGCGATCTCCCGGTGGCTGTAGTCGAAGGCGCGGCGCAGCAGCAGCACGGCGCGTTCGGCCGGGCCGAGGCGTTCCAGCAGCCAGGTCATCCGGCCGCCCAACGCGTCCTCGTCGCCGACCAGTTCGTGCGGTTCGCCGCTGCTCGGCAGGGCCTCCTCTGGCACCAGGGCGCCGACGTAGGAGACCTTCCGGGCGTGCGCGGACTTCAGGTGGTCGGCGCACAGCCGGGTGACCACGGTGGCGAGGAACGCGGCGTGGTTCTCCACGTTCCGCGCGGCGGACCAGCGCAGCCACGCCTCGGAGACGATGTCCTCGGCCTCGGCGACGGATCCGAGCCGCCGGTAGGCGAGCGCCATCAGCCGGGGGCGCTGGCTCTCGAACCGCTCGTCGTGCTGCTCGTCGGGTGCTTGTTCTCGCTCTTGGACGGGGCGGGACAAAGGTGCTGCCTCCCAGGGCTGTTCCGGTGCGGGGCCGCGGTCGCGGACGTGGCCGCGGCCCCGCACCGGACGCAGGCTCGTGTCAGCGGCCCTCGGCCAGGACCTGGCCCAGGCTCTTGGCGAACGCCGCGGAGTACTCGGCGATCTCGCCCTCGCCCATCGGGGTGGAGATGCAGCCGAGGCCGCTGTCACCGAGGTGGATGCCGTTCTCCAGCAGCTTCCAGTACAGGGCCTTCATCGCGGTGGCCGCGCTGTCGTACCCGGCGGGGGCGCTGTTGGCGACCACCCGGAACAGCGAGCCGAGGCCGTTGACCTCCCAGTCCAGGCCGGCCTCGGTGAGGGCGGCGCGCATCCCGGCCCGGGCCTGCTCGCCGAGCAGGCCGATCCGCTCGTGCGCGTCCGGGGTGAGCAGGCGCAGCGCGGCGATGCCGGAGCTCATGCTGACCGGGTTGGCGTTGTACGAGCCCGAGTGCGGCAGGGCCGGCTTGCCCTTGCTCGGGTCGAAGACGCTCATGAAGCGGCGGCGGCCGGCCACCGCGCCGATCGGCATGCCGGCGGCGATGACCTTGCCCATGACGGTGATGTCGGCCTCGGCGCCGAGCAGCTGCATCGCGCCGTGGTAGCCGACCCGGTAGGAGCCGACCTCGTCGGAGATCAGCACCGCGCCGCTGGCGTCACAGAACTCGCGCAGCGCGTCCAGCCACTCCTTGCTGGCGGGCAGCAGGCCGATCCGCCACGGCACCGGGTCGATCAGCACGCAGGCCAGCTCGTCGGCGTGCTTGCGCAGCACCTCCAGCGAGCCCTCCGGGTCGTTGAACGGGATGACCACGGTGTTGCCGACCACGCCCTGGGGGTTGCCGGTGACGGCGTGGCTGATCAGGTTGCCCGAGCCGTCGTTGTTGACCGCGACGGCGTCGTAGGCGCCGTGGTACGCGCCGGCGATCTTGGCGATCTTCGGGCGCTGGGTGAAGGCGCGGGCGGCCTGGACGGCCATCATGACGGCCTCGGTGCCGGAGCTGGTGAAGCGGACGTGCTCGAAGGTCTCGTTGCGGGCCGACAGCGCCTCGGCGTACTCGACCTCCACCGGGGTGGGCATGCCGAAGCTGGTGCCGTGGCCGACCGCCGCCGCGATGGCCTCGACCATCTCGGGGTGGGCGTGGCCGTGGATCAGCGTGGTGCTGTTGTTCAGGAAGTCGATCCGCTCGACACCGTCGACGTCGGTGACCCGGGCTCCGCTGCCGGAACGGACGTAGACGGGGTAGGGCGAGCTGTAGACGGCGGTGCGGCTGTTGCCACCGGGCATGACCTCGACGGCGCGGGCGTACAGGGCGGCGGACTTCTCGGTGTTCACGGGCAACCCTTCGGGACGGGCCTGGACGGCCTTCGGAATCGGGCGGGGCAGAGGCAGGACACGGGGCGGGGCAGGGGTGCGCTCGGCGCGGGGCACGGCGGACCGCCGGCCGGCGCGCCGGGTCTGGTCTGGTCTGGTCTGGTACGGGGGGTCAGGTGCGGCGGGGCCGGGTCAGTGCGCGGGGCCGGTCGGCGCGTCCGCGGAGAAGTACGGCCCGGTCAGGGCGACGGCGCTGCCGGGCGCGACCCACCGCACGGGGGCGTCCCCGGCCGCCGGGGCGCTCTCCCCCAACTGCCGCGTGAGGCGGGCGGCCAGCTCCGGCAGCAGCGGCTCGGCCACCACCGCCAGGGCCCGGACGGCGCTCAGCTCCAGGGCCATGCAGGTCCGCGCGGTGGCCGAGACCGGCTGCACCAGCAGGACGTCCTCGCAGACCTCGGTGAACCGGCGGGCCTCGGCCACGAACTCGCGCAGCTCGCGCGCGGCGGTGCGGGCGGAGAACCGTTCCGGCTCCAGGGCGTTCGCCAGCCGGGCGGCGAAGGCGCGGATCCGGCCGTAGAACTGCTCGGCCTCGCCGTTCCAGCTGCCCGCCTCCGGTGCCACGCCGTCGAAGTGCTTGCGCAGCCGGGCGTCGACCGAGGCCAGCCAGCCCTCCCACTCGCCGAGCAGCTCGGTGCGGACGAACTCCCGGTAGTCCGCGACGACGAAGTCCCGGCGCCGGATGTCCGGGCTGGTGGCGGCCAGGTAGAGCCGCAGCTGGTCGCTGGTCTCCGGGCGGAAGGCGTCCCGGCCCCAGATCGCGTGCTTGCGCCCGGTCGAGAACTTCTGCCCGTCGAGCAGGTAGAACTCGTTGCACACCATGGTGTCGGCGAGCGCCAGCTTGTCGGTGAAGGCCCCCAGGACGGCGGGGAAGACCACCGCGCGCAGGAAGGCGTTGTCGAAGCCGAAGAACAGCACCGTGCGCGGCGCCTCGGCCTCGGCGTACTCCTCCCAGCCGGCCAGGCCCTGCCCGACCGCCAGGTCGTCCACCGCGGTGAGGAAGCGCGCGGCCAGTTCGAAGGCCGAGTACATCCGCTGGCCGTCGGTGGCGCCGGACGGGTCGGCGGGCAGCAGGATGCCGTCCGCGGCGACGGTGCTCACCGGCAGGTCGGGCAGCGGGGCGGCCAGCACCCGGTCCACGTAGGACCGCAGCCGGGCGCTCATCGAGACCGACCGCAGGTAGCCGGTCAGCCGGGCCCGCAGCGGCTCCAACGGCATGTAGTAGCGAGTGAGTTCGCGCTGCTCGGCCGGCGTCCCGCAGGCGCGGCAGCTCGGGTCCAGCAGCTCGTCGTCGGCGAACGGCAGCGCGCAGGCCTCGCACTCGATGCCCGCGGTGTCCCGCGAGCCGCAGTGCGGACAGGCCCCCGCGACGAACGCCTCGAACAGGTACGTCCCGCACGGGGCACAGTAGTTGGCCTGGACGGTCTTGGCCACCACCGTCCCGTCGGCGCGCAGCCGCTCGAACACCTCCAGGGCCACCTGGGGGTAGCGCGGGGAGGACGGTCGGACGAAGACGTCCCACTCGACCCTGGCGGCGGTCAGCGCCTCCTGGATCGCGTCGGTGTTTCGCTCGGCCAGCTGGTAGAACGTCAGCCCCTGCTCCTGGGCGGCGGCCGCGACCTGGCTCTGGTGGCCGACGGTGCCCAGCAGCAGCCGGACCGGGGTGCCCCGCGCGGCCAGGCCGCGGCGCAGCAGGTCGGCGTTGAGGAACGGGCCGGCCAGGTGCCCCAGGTGGAGTTCCCCGTTGGGCGTCGGGAAGGAGGGCAGCAGCAGGACGGGGCGCCCGGCCTGCGCGGTGCGGGCGGCGCGCCGGTCGTGCTCGGCGTCGAACGCGGCCAGGTCCTCCCACCAGAAGGTGAGGAAGGACAGCGGCCGGTCCTCGGCCGGGTTGTGCAGGGTGTGCACGCCCAGCGGCGGGATGCGCAGCGCGTCGCCCGCCGTCACCGGCACGGTCTCGCCGTCCGCGGTGACCTCGCCGCTGCCGTCGAGGATCACCCAGACCTCGATGTCGTGGTGGTTGTGCGGGGCGGTGGTCTCGCCGGGCCGCAGGGTCACCCTGCGGACGTTGACGGGGAGTTCGGGGTTCTGGGCCCAGGCCGGCTGGACGCTGCGGACGAAGTCCGGCAGCCCCATCTCGTTGACGGTGCGTGGAACGGTCACGATGTCCATCGTGTGGTGGGGGTGGACTCGCCCCCGGCTCCTCTCCCGGAGTCGTTGGTGCTCGGTCGGTGCGTGCCGGTACGGACCGGCGGCGGCTCAGTGCCTGGCGTGCAGGGCGAGTTCGACGGGCGCGTCGCCCGCCTCCTGCGGACCGGCGGAGGCCCAGTCCAGGGCCGTACTGACCGATCCGGTGTCGTAGCGCCGGCGGCCGAGCAGGCTGTTGGTGATCATCGCACTGCGCCAGGCGAGCAGGCTGAGGTTGGGGTCCGCGACCCCGTACTCCCGCCGCGCGGCGTTCTGGACGAAGATGCGGTTCTCCGCCGGGCCATCCCACTGGAGGCTGAAGTCCGGCCCCACCACCGGCAGGCCGTCGCTGATCGCGAGCCGGTCCTTGAGGCCGAGCAGCAGGTCGGGCATGGCGTGCTCGTAGCCGGTGGCGCAGATGACGATGTCCACCGCCTCCCGCACCGACTTCCCTCCGCGGGCCGGACGCCAGTCGATGACCAGCCCGTCGTCGGTCTCCTCCAGGTCCTCCAGGGTGTGGTCGAGCAGGATCCGGCAGCTGCGCCCGCGCCCCTCCAGGAGGTCCAGGTCGTAGAGCCGGCGGTAGAGGTCCTCCAGCAGCGGGATGGAGATGCCGTCGCTGGTGAGGCGCAGCCGCTGGACGATCTCCTCGCGCTCCTGCTCCGGCAGGCCGTAGAAGTGGTGGCTGTAGTCCGGCAGGTAGAGCTCGTCGACGAACGGGCTGTCGTCCAGCGGGAGCAGGTTGGTCCGCCGGGTGCCCCAGAGGATCTGCTCGGGGCGGCGGTCCTCGCCGGCCAGCAGGTAGTTGACCACCTCGGCGCCGCTCTGCCCGCCGCCGACCACGGCGACCCGCTTGCCGGCGAAGTCGCGCGGCCGGCGGAGCAGTTGGTCGGTGTGGAAGACCTTCTCCGGGTCGTGGCCGCGCAGGCTGTGCGGCAGTCGCGGCGACAGGCCGGTGCCCACCACCAGGTTGCGGGCCTGGAGCAGGCCGTCGCTGGTGTGGACGACGAAGGCGCCGCCGTCCCACTCGACGTTCTCGGCCCGCACGCCGAAGCGCAGGTTGTCCAGGCCGGCCACCGCCCACTGGCAGTACTGCTCGAACTCCCGGCGCGGCACCTTGGACCGACCGGTCACCAGCAGCCGGTAGAGCCGCTTGGTGTCCACCTGGAAGGCCAGGAAGGAGAACGGATTGGTCGGGTCGACCGGAGTGACCAGGTCCTTCAGGAAGTGGACCTGCATCTCGGCGCCCGGCAGCATCAGGCCGGGGTGCCACTCGAATCGTTCCTTGTGGTCGACGAAGAGGGTCGACAGGCCCGGTTCCCCCGACGTCAGTGCCGCGAGACTCAGATTCGAGGGACCTATGCCGACACCCACCAGATCAAAAGTCTCCGGCATCTCACTCATGCTGTCTCTCCCGTAGTCACTAGGGTGCTGGGTCAGCCGATCTCGTGCGCCGGCAGCCAGGTCACTCCCCGGGCGGTGAGCGACCGCATCAGTCCGTCGAACTGCTCGGCGGACAGGGTGCGGTGCGGTTTGTGCCAGCCCGGGCCGGTGATCGACCGGTCGGCGAGCAGGTCGGTCGCCCCGGCCAGCGCGAACCCGGTGGTGCGGGCCATCGCGGAGAGGCCGGTCGCCTCGTCCGCGGAGTCCAGGAGGGTGCTGCGCAGGCTGGCCGGCGCACCGGCCAGCCGGCCGTGCGCGGTCACTTCCAGGACCACCAGGTCCCGGTCGCCGGCCCGGGCGCGCACCTGCGGGGCCAGTACCCGTTCGACCACTCGCTTGGGCGGCACCTCGACGCCGTCGACGTCCACCGATTCCTCGGCCAGCAGCCCGAGCCGGGCCAGGTCCGAGACGGCCTGGGCGAAGCCGGGCCAGCGCAGGGTCTTCTGGGTGCAGTCGGCCCCTTGGAGCAGCGGGTGCTCGCCGAGCCAGGGGGCCATGCCGTCGTGGTAGGCCTCCAGTCGGCCGACCCCGTCGACCTCCCGCGTCTCGACCCCGGAGAACCGGGCGTGCCGCACCCGCCGGCCACCGCTCAGGGCGAGTGCCTCGCGCTGGGCGATCGGCAGGTGGTGGTCGTTCTCGCCGCCGAAGAAGGCGGTGTAGCCGAGCGGTTCGCGGGGCTGCTCGGGCACGCCGCCGCAGCAGATCTCCAGCGACTCGACCTGGTCCAGGCGCTGGGCCACGTGCACCGCGAGCAGCTCGGTCAGGCCTGGTTCGAGCCCGAGCGGCAGCAGCACGGTGGCTCCGGCCGCCCTGAACCAGGCGTCCAGACCGGGGAGTTCCTCGGTCGGCGGCCGGGTGATGCTGGCCACCGGCACCCTCGGGTCGGTGCGCACCACGGTGCGGATCACCGCCCGGGTCGCCGCCCACGGCAGTGCCGTGGCGACGGCGTCCCGCCCGGCGAGCGCGTCGGCCGGGTCGGTCTCGACCCGGACCGTACGGTCGCCGAACCCGGCCAGCCAGCGGGCCAGTTCCTCGGCCCGCTCGCGGTCCCGGTCGACCAGCGTCAGCTCGGTGGTGTCCGGGCCGGTCGCCAGCGCGTACGCGGCGGCCCGGCCCATCTGCCCGCAACCCACCAGCGCCGCCCTCACGAGCGCCGTCCCCGCGCCAGGGGGGTCACGGCGCCTACTCTCCGTCGGCCGCGGTCACCCGGGCCACCGTCTCGGCGGGCACCCGGTCCAGCAGCGCCTCCAGGCCGGCCCGGTCGACGTGCCGGGCGATCACCGCGGCGACCCGCTGCTGGCCGAAGTTCTCCGGCGGCAGGGCGACTTCGGTGCCGGCCGGGACCTCGTAGAAGACGTGGTCGAAGCCCGCCTGCTCGCAGAGCCCCTGGAGGCCGCCGACCTCCTCGAAGCGGCCGGCCCGCTCGGCGAGCACGAACCGCAGGCCCGCGTTCATCCGCCGGTCGTGCTCCAGCCGCAGCGGGTCCCCGGTGGCGACCCGGATGACGTTCTCGAAGTAGTCGACACCGGTGGCCAGCGGCACCAGGTGCGAGCCGATGTAGTCACCGGCCGGGCGGGCGGCGATCTCGATGAACCGCAGGCCCCGCTCACCCCACTTGGCCTCCAGGTGGAAGGCGCAGTGGTCGAAGCCCAGGCCGGCCACGATGTCCTTGGTGGTCGCGGTGATCTCCGCCCAGGCGTCGGCGGGCAGCGCGCTGGGGACCTGGTGCGACAGCTCCAGGTGGTAGGGGACGCTGGTCACCTTGTCGGTGATGGTGACGACGTGCACCTCGCCGTCCGAGACGAAGCCCTCGACGCTCAGCTCGTCGCCCTCCAGGTACTCCTCGACGATGAACTCCGCGCCGAACTGGCGGAACACCGGGTCGAAGTCCGGCCGGGCGATGCCGGCCAGCCGCGCCATGGCCGGTTCGAGGTCGGCCGGCTCGCGCAGCTCGAAGATGCCCTTGGAGCCGGAGGCCCCGGTGGGCTTGACGACGGCCGGCAGCCCGACCTCGTCCAGGGCGGTGCGCAGTTCGTCCAGGCCGGTGACCCGGGCGAAGCGCGGGAGCACGCCGCCGAGGTGGCGCAGCGCCTCCTTCATCGCGTACTTGTTGCGGGCCCGCAGCGCGGCGGTCTCGGACATGCCGCGCAGGCCGAGGTCGGCGGCGATCGCCGAGACCAGCTGGACGTCGACCTCGGTGAAGTTGGCGACGCCGGCCAGGTCGTAGCTCTTGGCGAGCTCCCGGGCGGCCGCCAGGGAGGCCTCCCGGTCGTAGGTGTCGACCTGGCGGAATTCATCCACGAGCGGCTTCGCGAATTCCGGGACGGAACGGCCGAGAAGCACCACACCATATCCGAGACGACGGGCCGCGAGAAGGGATTCGAGCCCCTCCCGCTGAATCCTCCGCAGGTTCACGAAAAGAACATGGCGCTTCGCCACAGGACCCTCCACTTTGCCTTGCCGGATGAGAAAGCCGAGCAGATCCAACGATGACCCGAGAGGCCTTCGATTGCCTCTCCGGCCTGACCGGTGGTCAAACCTGTGCGGTTACCCGGAATGTGCGGGGACTTCCGCACGGTAACCGATCACAGAAAGTTCCGCGCACGACTTCG
Organism: Kitasatospora sp. NPDC127060; assembly: GCF_042724935.1. Taxonomy (NCBI): domain Bacteria; kingdom Bacillati; phylum Actinomycetota; class Actinomycetes; order Kitasatosporales; family Streptomycetaceae; genus Kitasatospora; species Kitasatospora sp. NPDC127060. Next base: position 35,446 of record NZ_JBHXEG010000073.1, on the reverse strand, counting down.
CGGGCCGCGTCGGAGTGGCACGCGACCGTTTGCGGAGAAGCACACGGAGGATTGGACGGGAATCCCGAGTCGGCGGCATGGGTACCGCCGCGCTGCCCCGGCCCCGGACCGGGTTTCAGGATTCTCAGTTAACACGGGCACCGTCGACAACGCCGCCCCCGGGTTCACCACCAGCATGATTTGCCCTCAGAGACATGTCAACAGGTCTCTTCCGGTCAGCGCCGTCTCCCCGACGATCATCGGCCACTTCTCCGGCCGCACCCGTGGACACCTGCTGTTCCGCCGTCAAAGGCCATCTGTTGCACGCGAGTTAGCGACATCTCCGATCCCGGGTGGAACACCCGTCGGTTTCGGCCGCCGGACGCCTGCCGCCCTGGTCCGGCCCGCCCTGCGCACCCGCTTGGCCGAAATCCTTCCTTCCGGTAGAAACTTGTCCGGACCTCGGGCGGGACCGGTCCGCCTCTGGCAGGATGATCAGTCCGACCGGGGCGGCCCCGGGTGGACTCCCGCGCCGGCCGTCCGTCTCTTGAACGTCACCGAACCCGCCTGCGGCGCAAGCGACTTCCGCCCTGCCCGCACGCACCCGCCGGCCCCGTCCGTGCCCTCCCGCCCCCCGGTCCCCGTTCCCGACCCGGCCCCCATGACTGCCGAGGAGAACGCATGGCAGACCGCGCCCGAAGCGCGCCGTACGGCACCTGGCCCTCCCCTGTAACCCCCGCCGACGTGGTGCGCAGCGGGGTCCTCGTCGAGTGGGTCGGCTTCCTGGGAGCCGACCCCTGCTGGACGGAGGTGCTCCCGGAGGACGGCGGCCGCAACGCCTTGATGCGGCGCGGCCCGGACGGCGCCGCCGTCCAGGTGCTCCCGCCCGGCTGGGACGTGCGCAGCGGCGTCATCGAGTACGGCGGCCGGCCGTGGACGGCGGTGTCCGACCGGGCCGACGACGGGGTGGTCTTCAGCCACCGCGGCGACCAGCGGCTCTACCGGTGGTCCCCCGGCCGGGAGCCCGTCCCGCTGAGCCCCGAACCGCCGGCCGGCACCCAACTGCGCTACTGCGACTTCGCGGTGCGCGGCTCCGAGGTGTGGTCGCTGCGCGAGACGGTCCTGGACGAGGCCGGCACCGAGGTCCGACGCCACCTGGTGGCCCTGCCGCTGGACGGCGGCGCGGCCGAGGACCCGAAGGCCGTCCGCGAACTGGCCGCCACGCACGCCTTTCTGACCGGACCACGGCTCTCGCCGGACGGCGGCCGGGTCTGCTGGCTGGGCTGGGACCACCCGAACATGCCCTGGGACGGCAGTGAGCTGATGGCCGCCGGCATCCGCCCGGACGGCACGCTCGACGAGCCGGTCCGGCTGCTGGGCGGCGCCCGCGAGGCCGTGGTGCAGGCCGACTGGGCGGCCGACGGCTCGGGGCGGCTGTACGCGGTCTCCGACCCGGCGGGCTGGTGGAACGTCCACGAGCTCGGACCGGCCCTGCACCCGGACGGCGCGGTGCGCGCGCTCCACCCGGCCGAGGAGGAGTTCGGCGAGGCCCCGTGGCGGATCGGCCTGCGCTGGCTGCTGCCGCTGCGCGACGGCACCCTAGCCACCGTCCACGGCACCGGCCGGCGCCGGCTCGGCCTGCTCGCCCCCGACGGCGGGCTGACCGACCTCGACCTCCCGTACACCGAGTGGTCCTCGGTCGCCACCGACGGCCGGCGGATCGCCGCCGTGGTGGCCGGTCCGGAGCACCGCCGCACCGTGGTGCTGGTCGACCCGGCCCGGGGCACCGCCGAGGTGGTCCGGGCACCGCTGCGGGCCCACGAGGAGTACGCCTCCCGCCCGGTGGTGCGGACCTTCCAGGGCCCGGACTCCCCCGTGCACGCCTACGTCCACCCGCCGTACCACCCGGAGTACCGGGGGCCGGCCGGCGAGCTGCCGCCGTACCTGGTGTTCGTCCACGGCGGGCCCAACAGCCGCAGCCAGCCGGTGCGCAACCAGGAGTTCAGCTACTTCACCAGCCGGGGCATCGGCGTGGTGGACGTCCAGTACGGCGGCTCCAGCGGCTTCGGCCGGGCCTACCGGGAGCGGCTGCGCGGCCGCTGGGGGCAGGTGGACGTCCAGGACTGCGCGACGGCGGTGCGCGCCCTGGTCGCCGAGGGCCTGGCGGACCCGGCCCGGATCGCCATCCGCGGCGCCAGCGCCGGCGGCTGGACTGCGATCCTGTCGGCGCTCGCCGAGCCGGAGCTGTACCGGGCGGCCGGCCTCTACTTCCCGGTGCTGGACCCGGTCACCTGGCGCACCGGCGGCACCCATGACTTCGAGTCCCGGTACACGGACGCCCTGATCGGCCCGTGGCCGCAGCAGCGCGCCGCGTACGAGGAGCGCTCGCCGGTCCGGCTGGCCGAGGGCCTGGACGTCCCGGTGGTGCTGTTCCAGGGCGAGCTGGACGGCATCTGCCCGCCCGCCCAGGCGGAGCGGCTGGTGGACCGGCTGGTCCGGGCCGGTCTCCCGCACACCTACCTGCTGTTCCCCGGGGAGCGCCACGGGTTCCGCCGCCGGGACACCGTGGTGCGCTGCCTGGAGGCCGAACTCGACCTCTACGGGCGGACGCTGGGCTTCGACCCGGCGTGACCGGGGTGTGCACGCAAATGAGCCCGCGGACCCCGGACGGGGTCCGCGGGCTCATTTGCCCCAGTGGGTCAGAGGGTGTCGAGCAGCCGGCCGGCCCGGTCGAGGGTCTCGCGGAAGTTCTCCTCGGTGGTCCGCTCGCGCGCCTCGGCCACCGTGAGCCACTCCAGCGGCGACTCCGGGTTCTCCGGCCGGGCGTCCTCCGGCCTGCCGGTGGCCAGCAGGAAGCGCAGGTCCGCGTGCTCGTGCGCGGGCTCGCGGGGCGAGGCCGGCACCGGCACCACGGTGAGGTGCACCAGGGCGGCGTCCGGCCACGGCACCAGGTCGGTCAGGTGGGTCTCCTCCAGTCCCTCCCGCAGCGCGATCTCCAGCGGGAGCGTCTCGCCCGGGTCGCCGTGCCCGCCGACCTGCAGCCAGGCCTGCTGGCGCACGTGCCAGCGCAGCAGCACCCGCTTGGTCTCCGGGTGGACGATCAGGGCGGAGGCCGTGAAGTGCAGCGGGGTCGCGCGGTCCCAGGCGTCGGGCTTGCCGACCAGGCCAAGCAGCCGCTCGTGGTCCGCCGTCTCGGCCGCGCCCTGGGGCCGGTAGCCGCCCAGCAGCTCGGCCAGGCCGGGGGTCTGCGTCCCGCTCGTCATCCTTAGCACTCCTCGTTCCGTCGGGCCGTTCCATCCGGCCGTTCCGCCGGGCCGTCTCATCCGGCCGTTCCGTCGGTCTCACGTCATCGGCCGCGCACCGCAGGGCCGTTGGACCCGTTCGCGTCCCGCGTGGGGCGAACGGGCCCACCCTACCCGGTGATCGCGGCGGAACGCTCGGTGAGCACCGCGGGACGGCTCGCCCGGGGGGTGTTGCGGCTAGCCAGGAAGCGCACCTCGCCCGCCGTCACCACCGCGGAGATGCCGGGCATGTCGCCGATCGCCAGGGCCTCCAGGGCGGTCTCCGCGGCCGAGCCGCGCGGCGCGTCCAGGAGCACGAGGTCCGCCTCGTCACCCGCCCGCAGCCGTCCGGCGGGCAGGCCCCAGACGTCGGCGACGTTGCCGGTGGCGAGCGCCCAGACCCGGGCCGGCTCCACCGGTCCCAGCGCGGACAGCTCCACCACCGTCTTCAGCACCGCCAGCGGGATCACCCCGAAGCCCGAGGGGGTGTCCGAGCCCAGCACGATCCGCTCCAGCGCACCCTCCTCCACGGCCCGCCGGACGATCCGCAGGCCGGCCCGGAGGTTCCCGGCCTGGACGATCTGCAGCGCCATCCGGCTCTCGGCCAGCAGCCGGTCCACGGCGGCGTCGGGCAGCGCGGTGGGGCCGCCGTTGGCGTGTCCGCAGACGTCCGGGTCGAGCGCCAGCAGGTCGTCCGCGCCGAGCGAAGCGGAGCCGGCGGCGCTGGCGCCCCCGGCGTGGCACATCACCTTCAGGCCGTGCGCCTTCGCCCAGCGGATCTGCTCGACGCCGTCCACGGCCTTCTCGTAGGCGCCGAAGCCGAACTTCGCCAGCCACACCCCGCAGCTCGCCAGCTCCGCGAAGTCGGCCTCGTCCAGGGTGGGTTCGAGCAGCACGTTGCCGGCGTGCACCCGCATCCCGCCGGGGCGGAAGTTGTCGTAGGAGGCCCGGGCGGCGACCGCGAGCGCCTTGACCCCGGCCCGGTCGCGCGGACGGCCGGGGACGTGCACCTCCCCGGCCGAGATGGTCCGGGTGATGCCGCCGTGGACGTACCCCTCCAGGTAGTCCACGGCCTTCTGCCGGGGCGAGTAGTCGCCGAAGGCGACGTGCCCGTGCGAGTCGATCAGGCCGGGCGCCACCGTGGCCCCGGCCGCGTCCAGGACCCGGTCGGCGGCGGCCAGGCCGTCCGCCAGGTCGGCGGCCCGGCCCACCGCCGTGATGCGGCCGTCCACGCACAGGACGGTGTCCGCGCCGTCGACCAGCGGAGCGGTGAGATCACCGGAGACCACACACCCGGCCCCCGTGACTGCCAACGTACCCACGTCGTCTTCCTCTCCTCGTCCCGTCTCACACCGCTGCGAAGCGCTCGGGCCGGAACGCCGCCGCCAGTTCGGACGGCTCGCCCAGCACCTCCCGCGCGACGATCTCCCCGAGCACCGGCGCCAGGGTGAGCCCGCTGTGGGTCACCACCACGTACAGCGAAGGGGCCCCGGGCACCCAGCCCAGCACGCTCATGCCGTCCACCGGCATCGGGCGGACCCCCACGAAGGCGTCCTCCACCGTGATGTCCGCCCCGGCGGTGCCGGGCAGCACCTCGGCGAGGCGCCCGAGCACCTTCTCCGCGGCGGCCGGGCCCTGGCTCTCGTCGGTCAGCTCCTCGTCCACGTCGTGGCAGTGCAGCACCAGCCGCCCGCCGCTGTGCGGACGGATGCTCAGGTGCGGCGCGTGCAGCACCCGCTCCACCCGGACGGGCACCGGGGAGGTCCGCACCAGCAGCCCGCGCACGGTGACCCCGGAGTCGTCCCCCGGCTCCACCAGCGGCACGTCCGCGCCGGCGTGGCCGAGCAGCTCCCGGGTGCCGCGCCCGGCGCAGCCGACCACGGCGTCCGCCTCGATCTGCTGCCCGGAGGCCAGCCGGACGCCGCGCACCCGGTCGGTGCCGAGCAGCCCGGTGACGGCGTCCCCGATCCGCAGCCGGACGCCCAGGCTCCGGGCCCGCTCCTGGACGGCCGAGACCAGCCGGTCGCTGACCACGTGGGCGTCGTCCGGGTAGTACCACAGCGGCCCGTGCAGGCCGTCGAGCGCCAGGCCCGGCTGGAGTTCGCGCCGGACCCGCTCGGCGTCCAGCTCCTCGACCGGGTAGCCCTTGGCCCGGTAGCCGTCGGCGATGCCGGCCAGCCGCCGGGCCCCCTCCGCGCCGTCGGCCCAGTGCAGGTTGCCGCGCCGGAAGAACCAGGGCTCGCCACCGGTGGCGGCGGCCAGCCGCTCGTGGGCGCGCAGGGCCTCGGCCGAGAGCCGGTAGTAGGGGTCGAACCCGTTGTCCACCGCGTTGACCCAGCCGAAGCCGTGGGCGGAGAGCCCCTCGGCGGGCTCCCGGGCGTCCACCAGGACGACCTCGGCACCCTGTTCGGCCAGCCGCAGCGCGACGCAGCTGCCGATCGATCCGGCCCCGACGACGACGATCCTGGTCATCGCTGCTCCTCCTTGCCGAGCGCCGTCCCGCACAGGTAGCCGCCGACCAGGGCCGGCCCGAGGGTGCCGCCGGAGCCCGGGTAGCCCGGGCCCATCACCGGCGAGGTGACGTTCCCGCAGGCGTACAGCCCGGGGACGGGCGTGTCGTCGTGCCGCAGCACCCGGCCGCGCTCGTCGGTGACCAGGCCGCCCTTGGTGCCGAGCATGCCCGGCTCGACCCGGACGGCGTGGAACGGCGGCTCCACCAGCGGCGCCAGGCAGGGGTTGGGCTCGTGCAGCGGGTCGCCGTAGTAGCGGTCGTGGCTGGTCCCGCCGCGGCCGAAGGCGGTGTCGACGCCCCGGACGGCGTCCGGGTTGAACACGGCCAGGGTCTCGGTCAGGCCCTGCTCGTCCACCCCGATCAGCCGGGCGAGTTCGGCGGGGGTGTCGGCGCTGGTGTACCAGCCGGGCACCGGGCCGCCCGGCTGCACGCCGGCGATCGGGTAGGTGCGGCGGAACGCCTCGTCGAAGACCAGCCAGGCGGGCAGGTTCGGGCGCTCGTGCCGGGTGGGGTCGAAGGCCAGGAAGGCCTTGGTGACGTCGTTGTAGTTGACGGCCTCGTTGACGAAGCGCCGGCCGTGCCGGTTGACCAGGATCGACCCGGGCAGGCAGCGCTCGCCGACCAGGTGCCGGGACATCGGCACCCCGTCGTACTCCTCGCCCTGGCCGGACACCGCGGGCACCCACCAGGCCTGGGACATGCTGCCGAGCGCCGCCCCGAGGACGGTCGCCATCAGCAGGCCGTCGCCGTGGTTCCACGGCGGGCTGACCGGGCGCGTCCCGGCCAGCCCGAGGTGGGCCCGCTTGAGCCGCTCGTTCCACTCGAAGCCGCCGGTGGCCAGCACCACGCCGGCCCGTGCCCGGTACTCGACCGGGCCGTCCGCGCCCTCGGCCCGGACGCCGACCACCCGGCCGTCCTCGACCAGCAGTTCAGCGGCCCGCACCCCGGTCTCGAAGGCCACCCCGCGGTCGTCGCAGGCCGCCACCAGGCCGGCCACCAGCGCGGCGCCCACCGTGACGACGCCCTCGGCCTTGCGGCGGGCGACCAGCTCGTGGTCGTAGCGGCCGGGGATCTGCCAGCGGTGCCGCTCGTCGTAGGTGACGGCGTCGAAGTGGCTGCCCTTCCTGATCCGCTCCAGCAGGCCGGGGCGATCGGCGGTCGGGAACGGCACGTTGTCGAGGGTGCGGCCGACGTCCCGGGCGCCGGGCCAGTCCGAGTGGTAGTCGGGCCGGTCGATCGGGAACAGCCGGACGGGCGTCTCGGCGTGCAGGTAGTCGACCACCTGCGGCGCCACCTCGACGTACTGCTCCAGCCGCCACCGCTCGACCTCGCCCTCGGTGACGAGTTCCAGGTAGCGCAGCGCGTCCTCGGCGGAGTCGGGCATGCCGTGCTCGCGCATCACGGAGCTGTCGGGCACCCAGATCATGCCGCCGGACACGGCGGTGGTGCCGCCCAGCGCGGGGGTGCGTTCGAGGACCAGCACCCGGTGCCCGGCGTCGGCGGCGCGGCAGGCCGCCAGCAGTCCGGCGCCGCCGGAGCCGATCACCAGGGAGTCGGTTTCAACCTGTCGCACGGCAGTCCAATCCTCAGGGGTCGAGCGGGCTCGGGACGGGGGGTGGTCAGAGCAGCGGGGCGGGCCGGTAGCCGGACGCCTCGGGGTGGCGGGCGGCGAGTTCCTCGATCCGCGCCACCACGGCCGCGACCTGGTCGGTGGCGGCGCCGGTGAAGCCGATCCGGTCGGCCAGCAGGGCGTCCAACTGCGCGCGGTCCAGCGGCAGTCGGTCGTCCGCGGCGAGCCGGGCCAGCATGTGGTTGTCGCCGCCCTCGGAGCGCATGTCCAGGGCTGCGCCGACGGCGTGCTCCTTGATGACCTCGTGCGCGGTCTCCCGGCCGACGCCCGCGCGCACCGCCGCCATCAGGATCTTGGTGGTGCCCAGGAACGGCAGGTAGCGCTCCAGCTCGGCGCCGACCATCGACGGGAAGACGCCGAACTCGTCCAGCACGGTCAGCAGCGTCTCCAGCATGCCGTCGAAGGCGAAGAACGCGTCCGGCAGCGCGACCCGGCGCACCACCGAGCAGGACACGTCGCCCTCGTTCCACTGGTCGCCGGACAGCTCGGCGGCCATCGAGGCGAACCCGCGCAGCACGATCATCAGGCCGTTGATCCGCTCGCAGGAGCGGGAGTTCATCTTGTGCGGCATCGCCGAGGAGCCGACCTGGCCCTCCGCGAAGCCCTCGGTCACCAGCTCGTCGCCGGCCATCAGCCGGATCGACTTGGCCAGCGAGGACGGGCCGGCCGCCAGCTGCACCAGCAGGCTCAGCACCTCGTAGTCGAGCGAGCGCGGGTAGACCTGCCCGACGCTGGTGAGGCGGTGGGCGAACCCGAGGTGGCCGGCCACCCGGTCCTCCAGCTCGGTGAGCTTCCCGGTGTCGCCGCCGAGCAGGTCCAGCATGTCCTGGGCCGTCCCCATCGGGCCCTTGATGCCGCGCATCGGGTAGCGCTCGACCAGCTCCTCCAGCCGCACCAGGCCGGCCAGCACCTCGTCCGCCACGGTCGCGAAGCGCTTGCCCAGCGTGGTGGCCTGGGCGGCCACGTTGTGCGAGCGGCCGGCCATCACCAGCTCGGCGTGCTCGGCGGCCAGCGCCCCCAGCCTGGTCAGCAGCGCGACGCAGCGGCCGCGCACCAGCAGCAGGCTCTCCCGGATCTGCAGCTGCTCGACGTTCTCGGTGAGGTCCCGGGAGGTCATCCCCTTGTGGATGTGCTCGTGCCCGGCCAGGGCGTTGAACTCCTCGATCCGGGCCTTCACATCGTGCCGGGTGACCCTCTCGCGCGCCTCGATGGAGGCGTGGTCGATCCGGTCCAGGACCTTCTCGTAGTCGGCCACCACGCCGTCCGGGACGGCTATGCCGAGGTCGCGCTGGGCGCTCAGCACGGCCAGCCACAGCCGGCGCTCCAGCACGATCTTGTGCTCGGCCGACCAGAGTTCGACCAGCTGGGGCGAGGCGTAGCGGGCGGCCAGGACGTCGGGGATGTCGGTCTTCATTGCTCTGCTTTCGGGTGGGGTGTCGTCCGCGCGGTCTTCCGCACGGCGTCTTCCGGGGCCTCCGGTGCGGTGTGGCTCCGGGTCAGGAGACCTCGGTGGTGGTCAGGCCCTGGTTGTTGGCCCGGGTGAACCAGAAGTCCCGGATCAGGCCGCGGTTCTTCAGCTCCCAGGCCCACCGCTCGGCGTCCTGCGGGCGCCGCGTGAAGGCGAAGCAGGCCGGGCCGGTGACGCTGAGCGCGATCGCGTCCACCGACGGGGCCGCCCGGCCGGCCTCCAGCACGCTCTGCACCGCCTCGCCCTGGAAGGCGATCTGCGCCTGCTTGAAGTGGCCGGTGAAGGTGATCTCGTTGACCGCCGCGCAGAACGCGTCGAAGTCCTGCTCCAGGACAGCCGGGGCGAGCCCCATGAAGACCAGGTGGGAGGTGCGCCAGGACTCCTCGGCCGGGATCGGCGTGACCGAGTGGAACCAGTCCAGCTCCTCCTGGCCGCCCAGGTGGCGGCCGTGGGTGAGCAGCACCAGGATCGGCCAGTCCGGGAAGTCCAGCCGGACCACCGGCTTCGGCGGCGCCACCTGCTGGGCGAAGCGGCTCGGCCGCAGGTACTTCTGCGGCTGCTCGGCGAAGTCCGGCGGGTTGACGTGGCCGCCGTCGACCAGGAAGCCGCCGTACGCGGACAGCCCGGTGCTGGCGCCCGAGGTCCGGCCGCGGCCGAGGACGCGGGCCAGTTCCCGCTGGTCCGGCTCCAGCCCGCACAGCCGGCCGTAGGCCTGGCCGACGGCCAGCAGCGTGCTGGTCTTGGAGCCGAAACCGCTGTGCTGGGGCAGCGCTTCGAGGACGTCGACCCGGGCGGCCGGGCCGTCCCACAGCTTGCGCAGGGTCTCCACGGCGGCGGTCAGTTCGCGCGCCGTCTCCTCGGCGGTGCCGGTCACCGCGACGATCCCGTCCGCGGCCTCCCGCACCTCGGCGGTCAGGCCGGGCCGGTCGACGGCCATCGCGGCGATGCCGTTGCGGCGCTGCGAGCTGCCGTCGAGGCTGATCAGGGTGAAGCTCAGTCGGGCCGGAGCGGACACCCGGACGGCACCGCTTCGGTCGGGTCGGTCAAGTGCCATGGTGGGAACTCCGGTTGATCGTCGATCACGGTCACGGGCGCGCCGGTCCGCACGCGGAACACGGGGTCCGGGGGGTCGCTGGATTCGGGAGTGGACGGCCGGGCGTCGGCACGTCATGCCTAGGTCCTGTCCGGGCAACCGGAAGCGGCTGCGGGGCCCGCGGCAATGCAATCTTGGACCGGTTCCGGACGCACCGTCAATCACCGCATTCCGTCGGACCGCTCCTCACCTGGGGTGTCACATCCGCGATCGCCGATTCGTCTCAGGAGTGGAAGCCGATCATCGCGATCGCAGGTCGCGACCACCGAAACGGAGGCCACCAGTGGCTACGCGGAAGGTCAACGAATCCCTGACCCGGGTCGGACCGGGCACGCCCATGGGCCGGATGCTCCGCGAGTACTGGCTTCCGGTGATGCGCAGCGAGCGGCTGGCCGAGCCCGGCGGCGCGCCCGTCCCGGTCGAGCTGCTCGGCGAGAAGTACGTGCTGTTCCGCGGCGCGGACGGCCGGGTCGGCTGCTTCGACGAGGCCTGCCCGCACCGCGGCGCCTCGCTGGCGCTGGCCCGGAACGAGGACTGCGCGCTGCGCTGCGTCTACCACGGCTGGAAGTTCGACGTCTCCGGCAAGGTGCTGGACACCCCGTCGGAGCCCGAGGACGGCGGCCGGTTCGCCTCCCGGGTGTCGCTCAAGCACCACCCGGTGGTGGAGGCCGGCGGCGTCATCTGGGTGTGGCTCGGCGGCACCGGCCGGGAGCCCAACCCCTTCCCGGCGTTCCCCTTCACCAAGCTCCCGGCCGAGCAGGTCTTCGCCACCGTCGCGCTGGTGGACTGCAACTGGTTCCAGGGCGTCGAGGCGGACATCGACTCGGCGCACGTCTCCCTGCTGCACGAGACCGAGGCCCGCAACGGCCCGCTGCGCGACCTGCTGGACGACACCGCCCCGCGCGACGAGATCGACGAGCAGCCGTACGGGCTGCGCTACGCCGCGATCCGCTCGCTGTCCTCCGGTGACTCACTGGTGCGGATCAAGCCGTTCGCCATGCCCTGGTACACCGTGGTGCCCGAACTGCCCACCGGTGACCGGCTCTGGCACGCCTGGGTGCCCGTCAACGACCACCAGACCATCATGTGGTACCTGTGGTGGAACGACGACAAGCCCGTCGACCCGAAGTACTTCGCCGAGCAGTTCGGCCTCGACCTCGACCGGCTGAACCCCGACAACATCCGCGAGGGCTACACCCGCGAGAACCTCTGGGGCCAGGACCGCGCCGCGATGGCCGACGGCCGCAGCTTCTCCGGCATCCGCGGCCTGGTGCTCCAGGACGTCGCCGTGCAGGAGAGCATGGGCCCGATCGTCGACCGGACCATCGAGAACCCGGGCAAGAGCGACCGCGGCATCGTCCGCGCCCGCCGCTACATGCTGGACGCCCTCGACACCCACGCCAACGGCGGGACCCCGCCCGGACTCGGGGCCGACGCCGACTACGGCAAGGCGACCTCCGCCAACATGGTCGTCCCGGAGGGCACCGACTGGCGCGGCCTGGTCTCCTGAGCCCGGCCCGTCCGACCCGCCCAACCCGCCCAGTCACTTCGCCGCCACGCCACTCGGAGGAGGATCTGCCATGGCCCACGTGCTGTCCATCTCGGGAAGTCCGTCCGCGACGTCCCGCACCACCGCCCTGCTGCGCCACCTCGGCACCCGTCTCACCGCCCACGGCCACCGGGTGACACCGCTGGAGGTCCGGTCGCTGCCGGCCGAGGCGCTGCTCGGCGCCGACCCCCGGCACCCCGCCATCGCGGCGGTGGCCGGCCTCGTCGAGTCGGCCGACGGGATCGTGGTCGGCACGCCCGTCTACAAGGCCGCCTACTCCGGTCTGCTGAAGTCCCTGCTCGACCTGCTGCCGCAGTACGCCCTCGCCGGGAAGGTGGTGCTGCCGCTGGCCACCGGCGGCAGCACCGCGCACGTCCTGGCGATCGACTACGCGCTGCGCCCGGTGCTCACCTCGATGGGCCCCGCGCAGGTCACCCCCGGCTGGTTCACCCTCGACCGCGAGATCACCGTGCGGGAGGACGGCACGGTGGCGGTCGCCGAGCCGACCGCCGACGCCCTGGCCCAGGTCACCGACCAGTTCTCCGTCGCCCTCGGCGGCCGCGCCGCGCTGTCCGCGGCCTCCGCCTGAGCCCGCCCCTATCTGTTGGAGTCCCTGTGAAGCGCTGGTCCACCAAGGACTTGGAAATCCTCCGCCCGCCGGCCGACGGCCGCCCCGGTGACGGCATCCTCACCTTCACCGACCGCTACTCGGTGTACGACTTCGGCGTGATGCCGGACGAGATCCCCGGCAAGGGCATCGCCTCCGCCACCATGGCCGTGCACTCCTTCGGGCTGCTGGAGGCGGCCGGCATCGCGACCCACTTCGTGGAGCAGGTCGACGAGCGCTCGCTGCGCATCCGGCTGCTGGACATCGACCTCGCGGGCCGCAACGCCGCCACCGGCCCGGCCGGGATGATCCCGCTCCAGGTGGTCTACCGCAACGCGTTGCCGCGCGAGTCGTCCGTGCACCGCCGCACCGCCGCCGGCACCCTGGACCGGGCCCTGGTGCCCCCGTACGGCGCCGACGGCGCGCCCTGGCTGGCCGCCCCGATGGTGGAGTTCACCACCAAGTTCGAGGAGACCGACCGCTTCGTCACCGCCGAGGAGGCGGCCCTGGTCGGCCGGGTCACCCCCGGCGACCTGGCCGGGATCGCCGAGCTGACCCGCACCGTCGCCGGGGTGCTGACCACCCACGCGGACGCGGTCGGACTGCGGCTCGCGGACGGCAAGGCCGAGTACGGCTTCGACGAGCACCGCCGTCCGCTGCTGATCGACCACGTCGGCACCCCGGACGAGAACCGCTTCTACTTCCACGGGACCCCGGTCTGCAAGGAGCTGCTGCGGCTGCTCCACCCCGGACTGCGCGACCAGGTCCAGGCGGCCGTGCGCAACGGCACGCCGCGCTCCCAGTGGCCGCGTCCCGAGCGGCTGAGCGCCCGGCTGGTGACCGCCACCGCCGAGGTCTACCAGGCGCTCACCGCGCTGTGGCTCGGCGGGCGCCCGGACACCCCGAAGCCCGAGCAGCGGCTCACCGCGGCCGTCGAGGAGTTCCACGCCGCACTGCCCGTACCGCAGTTGCTGGAACGGGTCGGGCTGGTCGGGGCTTCGAACAACTAAGTTATAGAACATGGGGGTTGGGGACGTGATCGAGCCGGGCGAGGTGACCGCCGCGCTCCGCCGCGCCGGGGTCGGGGCCGACGGCTCCACCCGGCGCAGGGCGGAGTACTCCAGTGACGCCTCGCTCTACCGGATCGTCCCGGCCGCCGTCGCGTTCCCGCGCGACGCCGGGGAGGTGGTGGCGGCGCTGGAGGTCTGCCGCTCGCTCGGCGTTCCGCTGACGGCCCGGGGCGCCGGCACGTCGATCGCCGGGAACGCGGTCGGCCCCGGCGTCGTCCTGGACTTCTCCCGCCACCTGAACCGGGTGCACTCGATCGACCCGGAGGCCCGAACGGCGGTGGTGGACCCGGGAGTCGTCCTGGACGACCTGCAACGGGCCGCCGCCCCCCACGGGCTGCGCTTCGGCCCCGACCCGTCCACCCACAGCCGCTGCACCATCGGCGGGATGATCGGCAACAACGCCTGCGGCTCCCGCGCGCTCGGCTACGGGCGCACCGCCGACAACGTGGCCGAACTGGACGTGGTCACCGGCGCCGGCGAACGCCTCACCGCCCGCAAGGGCGCGGACCCGGCCGGCTCGCCGACCCTCACCGCGCTCTCCGGCGTGGTGCGGGAGCGGCTGGCCGTCATCCGCACCGAACTCGGCCGGTTCGGGCGGCAGGTGTCCGGCTACTCCCTCGAACACCTGCTGCCGGAACGGGGTTTCGACCTCCCGGCCGCCCTCACCGGCTCCGAGGGCACCCTCGGCGTCCTGCTCGGGGCCCGGGTACGGCTCACCGCCGTCCCGGCCGCCACCGCGCTGACGGTGCTGGGCTACCCCGACATGGCGGACGCCGCCGACGACGTCCCCCGGTTGCTGCCCTGCGCACCGGTCGCCGTCGAGGGCCTGGACCGGCGCATCGTCGACATCGTCCGCGGACTGCGCGGCGCCGCCGCCCTGCCCCGACTGCCGCGCGGCGGCGGCTGGTTGCTGGTCGAGGTGCCCGGCGACACGGCGGCCGAGGCCCGGGCCGGCGCGGCCCGGGTGATCGCCGCCGCCGGGGCCCTGGACTCCCGGCTGATCACCGACCCGGCGGAGGCCGCGGCGCTCTGGCGGATCCGCGAGGACGGCGCCGGCCTGGTCGCCCGCACCGGCCGCGCCCACCCCGGCTGGGAGGACGCCGCCGTCCCGCCCGACCGACTCGGCGCCTACCTCCGGGAGTTCGAGGCGCTGCTGACCGAGCACGGCCTCACCGGCATCCCGTACGGGCACTTCGGCGACGGCTGCGTCCACGTCCGGCTCGACTTCCCGCTCGAACGGCCGGGCGGCCCGGCCGTGTTCCGCTCCTTCCTGGAGCAGGCCGCGCAACTGGTCGGCCGGCACGGCGGTTCGATGTCCGGCGAGCACGGCGACGGCCGCGCCCGCGGCGAACTCCTCCCGCACATGTACTCCCCCGCCGCGCTGGAGGCCTTCGGCGCGGTCAAGGCCGTCTTCGACCCCGACGGCCTGCTCAACCCCGGCGTCCTGGTGCACCCGGCCCCGCTCGACGCCGACCTGCGGATCCCCGCCGCCGCACCGCTGCGCACCGGCCTCGCCCTCGCCCACCACCGCGACGGCGGCGACTTCACCCGGGCCGTCCACCGCTGCACCGGCGTCGGCAAGTGCCGCGCCCCCAGCCCCGCCCCGGACTCCGTGATGTGCCCCAGCTACCTGGCCACCCGGGACGAGAAGGACTCCACCCGGGGCCGCGCCCGGGTGCTCCAGGAGATGGTCAACGGCACCCTGGTGCAGGGCTGGCAGGCCCCCGAACTCGCCGAGGCCCTGGACCTCTGCCTGGCCTGCAAGGGCTGCTCCTCCGACTGCCCCAGCGGCGTCGACATGGCCGCCTACAAGGCCGAGTACCTCCACCAGCGCTACCGGGGCCGGCTGCGCCCCGCCTCCCACTACTCGCTCGGCCTGCTCCCGTACTGGGCCCGGCTCGCCGCCCTCGCCCCGGGGCTCACCAACCGCGCCCTGGCCGGGCCGCTCGGCCGGCTGGGCCGGCGGGCCGCCGGGGTGGACCCGCGCCGGGGCCTCCCGCGCTTCGCCCCCCGGACCTTCCGCCAGTGGTTCGCCGCCCGCCCCCGGCCGGCCGCCACCGGCGAGCCGGTGCTGCTCTGGGTCGACACCTTCACCAACCACTTCGCCCCGCAGGTCGGCCAGGCGGCCGTACGGGTCCTCGAAGGGGCCGGCTACCGGGTGCGGATCCCGGAGCGGCAGCTCTGCTGCGGCCTCACCACCATCAGCACCGGACAGCTGGACCTCGCCCGCCGCACCCTCGGCCGCAGCGTCGCCGCCCTCGCCCCGCACGCCGAGGCCGGCGTCCCGGTCGTCGGGCTGGAGCCGTCCTGCACCGCCGTCTTCCGCGGCGACGCCGCCGAACTCCTGGGCGCCACCCCGGCCGTGGCCGCCGTCGCCCGGGCCACCCGCACCCTGGCCGAACTGCTCACCGACACTCCCGGCTGGACGCCCCCGCCGCTCACCGGCACCCAGGTCCTCGCCCAGCCGCACTGCCACCACCGCGCCGTCCTCGGCTGGGCCGCCGACCGCGAGCTGCTCACCCGGGCCGGCGCCACCGTCCGGGCGGTGGACGGCTGTTGCGGGCTGGCCGGGAACTTCGGCGCCGAACGGGGCCACTACGAGACCAGCGTGCAGGTCGCCGAAACCTCGCTGCTGCCCGCCGTACGCGCCGCCGGAGCGGACACCGACCTGCTCGCCGACGGCTTCTCCTGCCGCACCCAGCTCGACCAGCTCGCCCACCGCGAGAGCCTCCACCTCGCCGAACTACTGGACCGCCGATGACCACCAAGCGCCCCCTGCTGATAGGCACCGTCACCCTCGACTACCTCCACGAGGGGCCGGTCGGCCGTGCCCTGCCGCCCGCGGCCCTGCGCTGGGGCGGCGTCATCCACAACGTCGCCTGTGCGATGGCCGCCCGCGGCAGCGACCCGCTGTTCCTCACCGCCGACTACACCGGTGACCTCGCCCCCGCCGTGGCCGCACACCTCGCCGCCCACGGCGTCGACCGGATCGCCCTGCCCGTCCCGACCCCGCTGCCGCTGTTCGAGGCCCAGCTGGTGGACGGCTCGGTCGTCGACAAGCACTTCGTCGGGCAAGAGGCGCTCGACCTGCTCACCCCCGAACTGCTCGGCACCCGGCCCGAGTTGTTCGACCGGGCGTCGGTCATCGTCTCCGGCACCGACGGCCACCCCGCCACCCTGGCCTGGCTGGCCGCCACCGCCCGCGAGCGCGGCGTCCCGTTCTGGCTGCTCTCCGCCGACCCGACCGAGGTCCACAAGCTGGTCCCCGACGGCGAGCAGGCCGCCTTCGTCTCGCTCAACGCCCGCGAACTCTCGCTCTGGGCCGGCACCGAGCTGCCCGGACTGCCCGAGCCGTCCGGCCTGGCCGGGCTGGCCGAGCACGGGGCGATCGCCGCCGCCCGCAAGCTCGTCACCGCCGACGGCCACGCCCTCGTCACCCTGGGCGCCCAGGGCTCCGTGCTCGTCCCCGGGGACGGCGGCGACCTGCTCCACCAGCCCGCCCCCACCATCAACGGGCAGCCGCTCACCGTCGGCGCCGGCGACATCCTGTTCGCCTGCCTGCTCGCCGCCCGGCTCGCACCCGCGCCCTGGGCCGAGGCCCTCCGGGAGGCCGCCGCCCTCACCACGGCGTACCTCACCACCTCGACGTACGCCGCGCTGCGGCCCTAGGGACGGCGGACGGCTCAGAACGCGTCGTCGGGGATCTCCACGGCGGTCCGGTCCAGGCTCTCCAGGAGCCGGAACTGCGCCTCCGTCCTGGGCAGTTCATGGCGGAAGAAGAACCGGCAGGCGTGCCGCTTGCCCTCGTAGAAGGGGCCGCTGCCACCCTCGGCGGCGAGCAACTGCTCCAACCACAGCCAGGCCACCACGGTGTGGCCGACCGCCTCCAGGTAGACGGTGGCATTGGCCAGGGCGGTCTCCGGGTCGCCCGTCGCCCACAGCCGTTCGGTGACCTCGACGACGCGCCGGACGGCCGCGTCCAGCCGCGCCGCGTACTCACCGGCCTCCCCGCCGAGGGCCTCGGCCCGGGCGACCGTCGCCGCGACCGTCCCGGCCAGCAGTCGCAGCCCCGCCCCACCGTCCATCACCACCTTGCGGCCGAGCAGGTCGAGCCCGTGGATGCCGTGGGTGCCCTCGTGGATCGGGTTGAGCCGGTTGTCCCGGTAGAACTGCTCCACGGCGTACTCGCGGGTGTAGCCGTAGCCGCCGTGCACCTGGATGGCGAGGCTGTTGGCCTCCAGGCACCACTGGGAGGGCCAGCTCTTGACCACCGGCGTGAGGACGTCCAGCAGCAGCTTGGCGCGGGCCCGGTCCTCCGGCGTCGCGCCGGTGCGCTCCTCGTCCAGCAGCCGGCCGGCGTACAGCACCAGCGCCAACGCCCCCTCGGCGTAGCACTTCTGGGCCAGCAGCATCCGGCGGACGTCGGCGTGGGCGATGATCGGCACCTGCGGCGCGTCCGGGTCCTTGGCGCCGACCGGACGGCCCTGGGGGCGGCTGCGGGCGTACTCCAGGGCGTGCAGGTAGCCGGTGTAGCCGAGGGCGGCGGCGCCCAGCCCGACGCCGATCCGGGCCTCGTTCATCATGTGGAACATCTGCGCCAGCCCGTGGTGCGGTTCGCCGACCAGGTGCCCGACGGCGCCCGGCTCGCCGCCCGGCCGGTGCACGCCCTCACCGAAGTTGAGCAGGGTGTTGGTCGTCCCCCGGAAGCCCATCTTGTGGTTCAGCCCGGCCAGCACCACGTCATTGCGCTCCCCGGGCGTACCGTCCGCGCCGACCAGCACCTTGGGCACGATGAACAGCGACAGCCCCTTCACCCCGGGCGGCCCGCCGGGGATCCTGGCCAGCACCAGGTGGACGATGTTCTCGGACAGCTCGTGGTCGCCGCCGGAGATCCACATCTTGTTGCCGAACAGCCGGTAGGTGCCGTCCGGCCGCGGCTCGGCCCGGGTACGCAGGTCGGCCAGCGAGGAGCCGGCCTGCGGCTCGGACAGGCACATGGTGCCGAAGAACCGGCCCTCCAGCATCGGCCGCACATACGTGTCGATCTGGTCCCGACTGCCGTGCGCCAGCAGCAGGTTGGCATTGCCGGCGGTGAGGAACGGGTACCCGGACGTCGCCGGGTTCGCGGCCTGGAACCAGGCGAAACAGGCGTTGGCGACGACGGAGGGCAACTGGGCGCCGCCCACCTCGTGGTCCATCGCGCTGCCCAGCAGCCCGGTCCCGGCGAAGACCGTCAGCGCCTCCTTCACCTCCGGGATGAGGTGCACCCGCTCCCCGTCGAACCGCGGCTCCTCCGCGTCGTTCCTCCGGTTGTGCGGCGCGAAGTGCCGGGTGGCGACCTGCTCGCTCAGCTCCAGCGCGGCGTCGAAGGTCTCCCGGGAGTGCTCGGCGTACCGCTGCCGCCCGGTGAGGGCGGCCACGTCCAGCCACTCGTACAGCAGGAAGTCGAGGTCACGGCGGGACAGCAGCAGGGACGTCATCGGGCGCGCCTTTCGGGTCGTGGGAGCGGACCGCGGTCGGACTCCTTCTTACCCGTCGAAGATCCGGAAGGGAACCGCCTCCGGCTCCGGGGAGCCCGACGGGCTCCCCGGAGCCGGCGGCGGGCCCGGCGCGGGTTCACGCCCGGCGCGGGTTCAGGCCCGGCGGCGGGTGGCGATGACGACGGCGCCGAGGACGCAGGCGCCGGCGGCGGTGGCGTAGGCGAGGTGGTAGCCGGTGAGCTGGTCGGTGCTGGTCGCGGCGACCAGGACCATCACCGCCGTGCCGACGCCGGCGCCGATCTGCTGGGTGACGACGTTCACCGCGCCGGCGACGGCGTGCTGTTCGGCTGGGACGCCGGTGAGGCCGGCCGAGGTCATCGACGGGAAGTTGAGGCCCTGGCCGATGCCGCTGATCACCAGGCCGGGCATCACGTGCAGGAGGTAGTTGCCCTCGTGCGGGGTGGTGAGCCAGAGTCCGGCGCCGACGCCGATCAGCACCAGGCCGACGGCCATCAGCGTGCGCGGGGTGTAGCGGGCCAGCAGGCGGCCGGTGGCGAAGTTGGCGGTGAGGAAGACGGCGGCGGACATCGGGACCAGCGCCAGGCCGGACTCCGAGGGCGAGTAGTGCAGCATGCCCTGGAGGTACAGCGGCGCGAAGAACAGCAGTCCGACCGAGCCCATGTACTGGAGGAAGGCCGCCAGGCTGGCGGAGCGCACCGAGGCGAGCCGGAAGAGGCCGAGCGGCAGCACCGGGTCGGCGGTGCGGCTCTCCCACACCACGAACAGCACCAGGCAGAGCACCGCGGCGCCGAGCACCGCCCAGGCGGTGGCGCCGTCGGTGCTGACGCCGACCACGAGCAGGGTGAGGCCGAGGGTGCCGGACACCGCGCCGGGCAGGTCGAGCCGACCGCTGTGGCCGGTGCCGTCGGGCAGTCCGATCCGGGTCACGGCGAGCACCGCGACCCCGAGCAGCACCGAGAACCCCAGCACCGAGCGCCAGCCGAGGAACTGGGTCAGCACACCGCCCAGCAGCACGCCCCCGCTGAAGCTGGCGGCGCCGACCGCCGCGTACACGCCGAGGGCCCGGTTGCGGGCCGGGCCGGCCGGGAAGGTCTCGGTGAGCAGGGCCAGCGCGGCGGGCCCCGAGAGGGCGGCGCCGATGCCCTGGACGGCACGGGCGCCCAGCAGCACCCCGATGTTCGGTGCGACCGCCCCGATCAGTGCGGAGGCGGTGAACAGGGCGATGCCGACCTCGAACACCCGCCGCCGACCGAGCACGTCGGCGAGTCGGCCGCCGACCAGCAGGAAGCCGGCGAAGGTGACGGCGTAGGCGGTCATCACCCACTGGAGGGTGCTGTCGTGCAGTTGGAAGCGCTCTCCGACGGAGGGCAGGGCGGCGTTGAGCACCCCGAGACCGCTCACGTCCAGGGCGAGTGCGCCGGCGAGCACTCCGAGGGCGAGTCCTGGTCGGCGCAGCGGCGCGACCGCGGTGTCGGTCATGCCGCTCCGCCCTCTCCGCGTCGGCCGTGCTGACCGTGCTGACCGTGCTGACCGGTACGGGCATCGCGGGGGGTGGACTCCGGGTGGTGCGGGGGGCGTTCGGCTAAGGATCGGCCGGGCCGGGCTGACGCCGTCTCAATATTCTCAACTGCCATGCTGATCAGATTGCAGTGGTCACTCAACTGCTGTCCACCCCACCCGGGCCCGAACTGCCACTCGTTCCACCTCCGTTGGGGCGCGGACGGTCTGCCGCCGGCCGACCGTCCGCTGACGGATGGCTGACATCCGACTGACGGCGGGCTCCGGATGACAGGTCGTGGGCGGCTGGTTCGCTACGGTGCGCGTGAACCTGTCAGCCGTTATCCTCCGCGACCCGCCCTCCGCCGCCCGCCCGAGCCCCGGGGGTGCTGCTGACCTGGGCGGCCGACGCCGGCGGGCGGCCGGGCGCGGCGGCTCGGGCCGAGCGGGAGGGTGGCCCGGCTTGGCCGAGGATGCCTGGTTTGGCCGGGTGATCCGAAAGATTCCGAAGGATTCTGCGCATTTTTCGCGCCCAAAGAGAATGATTCAGACACGTTCGAGGTCAGAACACGCCACTGCCTCAGCTGGCCCTCAAAGTGCGCTTGTCTCACCATTCACAGGGTGGCACTCTGATGTGTGCAGATCAGGTAAGCATCAGGCAATCCGGCCCCATTTAATCCGCATACTCGTTGCCCTCACCTCAGCGACCATGCGTTCCCGCCCGGTTCCACGGCGGATGAAGCGACCAGCGCCACGGATTCCCGCGCCCCAGCCGCCCCCGGCCCGCCCGCGCTCTCATTCGATCCTGAACGCCACAACGGCCATTGACCACGCGCACCCCCACCCCTGACCGCCCATTCCACCCGGCCCGCCGAGGGAGTCGCCATGCCCGAACAACGCGCCGCGCGAGACCTGTCCGCCGTCACGGACTTCCTGCTATCCCGCGCCGCCGAGCTGCTGGCCGTGGCCCCGACCGCCCTGGACCGCCGGGCGCCGCTGCACCGCTACGGACTGGACTCCGGACGGTCGGTGGCCCTGGCCGCCGCACTGTCCGAGTTCCTCGGCCGGCAGGTGCCCGCCACCTGGCTCTGGCAGTACCCGACCGTGGACGAGCTGGCCCGCGCCCTGGTCGCGGGCCCGCGCGCGGCCGAAGCCGCCCCCGGCGACGAGCGCCGCCGGCCCGCCCAGGAGCCGGTGGCGATCGTGGGCATCGGCTGCCGGTTCCCCGGCGGGCCGGACCCGTCCGCGTTCTGGCGGCTGCTGGTCGAGGGCGGCGACGCGGTCGGCCCGGTGCCCGCCGCCCGCCGCGAGCTGATGAACGACGCGGTGCGCTGGGGCGGGTTCATCGACGGCATCGACCGCTTCGACCCGCTGTTCTTCGGCATATCGCCCCGCGAGGCCGTCCAGATGGACCCGCAGCAGCGGCTGGTCCTGGAACTGTGCTGGGAGGCCCTGGAGGACGCGGGCATCGCCCCCCACACCCTGCTCGGCAGCGACACCGGCGTGTTCATGGCCTCCTGCTGGGGCGACTACGCGGCGCTGGCACACTACCGCGGCCCGGACGCCCAGATCACCCCGCACACCGCGACCGGCATGCACGACGGGATCATCGCCAACCGGGTCTCCTAC
Organism: Kitasatospora sp. NPDC127060; assembly: GCF_042724935.1. Lineage (NCBI taxonomy): Bacteria > Bacillati > Actinomycetota > Actinomycetes > Kitasatosporales > Streptomycetaceae > Kitasatospora > Kitasatospora sp. NPDC127060. The sequence goes on along the minus strand of NZ_JBHXEG010000073.1, from coordinate 13,630 downwards.
GTCCTCGGCCTCCAGGGCCCCAGCATGGCCATCGACGCGGCCTGCGCCGGCTCGCTGGTCTCGGTGCACGTGGGCTGCCAGTCCATCCAGCTCGGCGAGAGCGACCTCGTGCTGGCCGGCGGGGTGAACCTGAGCTTCGTCTCCGACTACTACACCGCCATGGACGCGATGGGCGCGCTCGCCCCGGACGGCCGCTGCAAGTCCTTCGACGCCCGCGCGAACGGCTACGTCCGGGGCGAGGGCGCCGGGGTGGTGGTGCTCGCCCCGCTGAGCGTCGCCCTCGAACGCGACCTGCCGGTGTACTGCCTGATCAAGGGCAGCTCCTCCAACAACGACGGCCTGAGCAACGGCATGACGGCGCCCAACCCGCTGGCGCAGGAGAAGATGCTGCGCACCGCGTACCGGCGGGCCGGCATCGCCCCGCACCTGGTGGACTACATCGAGTGCCACGGCTCCGCGACGCCGCTCGGCGACCCGATCGAGGCCAACGCCATCGGCGCCGTCCTCGGCGGCGACCGCACCGAACCGCTGCGGCTGGGCTCGGTCAAGTCCAACGTCGGGCACCTGGAGGCGGCGGCCGGCATCGTCGGGCTGGTCAAGCTGGCGATGTCGATGCGCAACGGCGTGCTGCCGCCCAGCCTGCACTTCAGCGCGCCCAACCCGCAGATCATGTTCGACGAGTACAACCTGACCGTCCAGGACCGACTGACGCCCTGGCCGCGGCGCTCGGACGCCCGCCGGGGCGGCGTCAGCTCCTTCGGCTTCGGCGGCGCGATCTGCCACGTCGCCGTGGAGGAACTGCCGCGCCCGGAGAGCTCCCTGCTGCTGCTGGCCGCCGACTCCCCGGAGCAGCTGGCCGAACGGGCCCACGCGCTGCGCGACGCCACCGACCTGCGCGCGCTCTGCCGCCGCACCCCCGGCGAGGGTCCGTTCCGGCTCGCGGCAGCCGCCCACGACCTGGCCGAACTCCGCTCCCAGCTGGACGCCTTCGGCAGCGGTGCGAAGGCCGACGGACTGAGCGTCGGGGAGGCCGTCGGGCGCCGGCCGCGGGTGGCGTTCCTGTTCTCCGGCAACGGCTCGCAGTGGGTCGGCATGGGCCGCCAACTGCTGGCCGGACTCCCGGTGTTCCGCCGCTCGATGATGCGCTCCGACCGGCGGATGCGGGAGCTGCTGGGCTTCTCGGTGGTCGACCAGCTGCTGTCGCCCGACGGCCGGCTGGACGACATGGACGTCTTCCAGCCGCTGCTGTTCTCGCTCCAGGTCGCGCTGGCCGAGGCCTGGCGCGCGCTGGGAGTGGAGCCGGACGTCGTGGTCGGGCAGAGCGTCGGCGAGTTCGCCGCCGCCCACGTCGCCGGGGCGCTGGACTTCGCGGACGCCTCCCGGCTGGCCGCCCACCACGGCCGGCTGCTCCAGCAGTTGGCGGTCGGGCGGGGCGAGGGCATCGTGGTGATGACCGCCGCCGAGGAGGTCGAGCCGTACCTGACCGGCGGGCTCACACTGTCCGGCCGCAACGGGCTGCGCTCCACCCTGGTCACCGGCACCCCGCCGGAGATCGACGGCCTGGTCCGGCGGCTGACCGACCTGGGCGTCACCAACCACCGGGTGCGGATGGGCCACGCCCCGCACTCCCCGCTGGTCGACCACGTCCTCGCCCCGCTGAAGGCCGAACTCGACGGCATCCGGCCCCGGACGGCCCGCATCCCGATGATCTCCACGGTCACCGGCGAGGCCGTCGACGGCGCCGAACTCGGCCCGGACTACTGGGCGGACAACCTTCGCCGGGAGATCCGGGTGGTCGACGCCCTGACCGGGCTGCGCGACCACGACGTGGACGCGGTGGTCGAGCTCAGCCCGCACCCGCTGCTGCTCAAGTCGGTCTCGGAGATCCTCCCCGCGACCACCCTGCCCTCCATGCGCCGCGGCGCCGACGAGGCCGCCACCCTGCTCGGCTCGCTCGGCGCCCTGTACACCGCCGGACTTCCCGTCCCCGCCCACCCGTTCCTGGCCGGCGACCGGGGCCGGCACACCCCGCCGGTCCCCGGCGACCGCGCCCCCGACGAGCAGCTGCACCTGGTGCCGGTCACCGCCCGTACGGCCGACGCGCTGGCCGACACCTGCCGCGAGCTGTCCAACCACGTGGAGCGCGACCCGGGCCTGCGGGTCTCCGACCTCGCCTACACCCTGGCCGCCAGGCGCACCCACCACGGCCACCGGGTCGCACTGTTCGCCCGCAACCGGCAGGACGTCCTGGACGGCCTGGCCCGGGTCGCGGCCGGCCGCCCGCACCCCGACGTGGTCACCGGCAGCGTCTCCGGCAACGCCGACCGCCGGGTGGCGCTGGTGTTCTCCGGCGGCGGCACCCAGTGGGTCGGCATGGGCCGCGAACTGCTGCGCTCCCACGCCGGGTTCCGGAGCCGGATGCGGGCCTGCGACGCCGCCGTGCGCGCGGCCGGCGGCTGCTCGGTGCTGGAGCAGCTGGCCGCGCCGGCCGAGGAGGCCCGGTACGAGGAGATGGACTTCCAGCAGCCGGTGCTGTTCGCCCTCCAGGTCTCGCTGGCGCAGGTCTGGCTCGACCTGGGCATCGAGCCGACCGCCGTGGTCGGGCACAGCCTGGGCGAGGTCGCGGCCGCCTGCGTGGCCGGCGCGCTGTCGCTGGAGGACGCCGCCCGCGTCGTGGTCACCCGCTCGCACCTGCTCGAACGCAAGGCCGCCGCGGGCGCGATGATCTCGGTCGACCTGCCGGAGGCGGAGCTGCTGCCCCGGCTCACCCGGTACGCCGCGCACGCGGCCGTCGCCGTGGTCAACAGCCCCACCAGCGCGGCCGTCTCGGGCTCGCCGGAGGCCGTCGACGCCCTGGCGGCCGAGCTGGAGCGGGACGGCGTCTCGGTCCGCCGGATCCGGGTGGAGCGCCCGGTGCACAGCCCCGGGATGGACCCGCTGCTCCCGCCGCTGCGGGAGGGCATCGAGGGCATCACCGCGCTGCCGCCGGTCATCGACTTCCACTCCACGGCGCTGGCCGACACCGTCAACCCGGCCACCGACGTGGAGTACTGGGTGCACAACCTGCGCAACCAGGTCCGGTTCGCCGAGACCGTCGGGGCGCTGGTGGACCGGGGTGTCGACACCTTCATCGAGATCGGCCCGCACGAGACGCTGCGCGGCGCGGTGGAGGAGATCGCCCTGGCCCGGGGCGCCCGGGTACACGCCGTGAACTCGCTGCGGCGCGAGGAGAGCGACCTGCGCTGCCTGCTGGGTGCCGCCGCCTCGCTGTACGTCCGGGGCCTGCCGCTGACCTTCGACCCGCTGTTCGGCGACGACGTCGAGCTGGTGGAGACCCCGCTGGTGCAGTGGCAGAAGGAGCGCCACTGGATCGACACCGAGCCGACGGCGCCGCGGGCGCCGGCCCCGGCCGCCGAGCCGCCCGCCGCGACGACGACGGTGGCGACGGTGGCGCCCGAGGCCCGGCCGGTCGAACGGGAGGCGAGCCGGCCGGTGGCCGAGATCGTCCTCGCCGAACTCGCCGATGCCCTGGGCGTTCCGGTGAGCGGCTTCGACACCGAGGCCTGCCTGCGGGACTTCGGCCTCGACTCGATGCTGGGGATCCGGTTGGTCAACCGGATGCAGTCGCTGTTCGGGCACCGGGTGTCGCCGGTGGTGTTCCTGGACGGCCGGTCGATCTCCGACGTGGTCGGCCACTTCGTCGAGCTCACCTCCGGCGCGCCCGCCACCGCCCCCGCCCCCGCCCCGGCCCCGTCCCCGGCCGCCACTCCCGCTCCCCCGCCGCGGGCCGAACCGGACCACGCCTTCCTCACCGAGCTGTCCGAGCTGGACGCCGAGGAACTGCTCGACGAACTGGACGCCCGCGGCCTGCTGGAAGCCGACGACTCCCCCGCCCTGGAGCAGCTGCGCGCCGACGGCCTCGGCCTGGAGCTGGCACCGGCCTCGCACGGCCAGGCCTCGCTGTGGTTCATGCAGATGGTCTCGCCGGACGCCGTGCCCTACAACTTCATGGTCACCGCCCGGATCCGCACGGCCGTCGACGACGAGGCCCTGGAGCGCGCCGTCCGGGCCGTGCTGACCCGCCACCCGGCGCTGCGCACCCTGTTCGTGGAGGCCGGCGGCCGGCCGTACCAGGTCGTGCTGGACGAGCCGGTGTACGAGTACCTGGTGGTGGACGGCTCCGGACTGGACGACGAGCAGGCCCGCGAGGAGCTGGCCCGGCACGGGCACCGGCCGCTGGACCTGGACAACGGGCCGCTGGTGCGGGTCGTCCTGCTGAACCGCGGGCCGGCCGACCACTACCTGCTGGTGCTGGTCCACCACATCGCCTCGGACGCGGCCTCGGCCGATGTGATGATCCGCGAACTCCAGGAGTACTACCAGGGCGCCGGCCCGGCCGCCGACGCGCCCGCCGCCCCCTACACCGAGTTCGTCGCCTGGGAGCGGCAGTGGCTGGCCGGGCCGGCCGCCGAAGCGGCGCTGGACTGGTGGTCGGAGAAGCTGGCCGACCCGCCCGCCCACCTCGACCTGTCCGCCAAGGAGCGGCCGCCGGGCGTCACCTACGAGGGCCGCGACCTCGCGTTCCGCTGGAGCGCCGAGGAGACCCGCCTGCTGCGGGAGTTCGCGGTGCGCGAGGGCGTGTCGATCAGCACCGTCGTCCTGGCCGGGTTCTTCGCCACCCTCAACCGCGCGGTCGGCACCGAGGACGCCGTCCTGGCCACCGCGATCGCCCAACGCTCCGAACCCGGCTGGGAGTCGGCGATCGGCTACTACCTCAACACCGTGCTGGTCCGGGCCAACCCGGCCGCCGACCGCAGCTTCCGCGAGCTGCTGCGCGAGGTCCACGCCTTCTCGCTCGGCCTGCTGGAGCACATGAACTACCCCCTGGACCTGCTGGCCTCCCAGCTGAAGCCGCCGCGGGCCGAGGGCCGCTCCCCGTGGTTCGACGTGGTGGTGAACTGGCTGTCCTCGGAGGCCTTCCCCCGCTCCGTCAAGCTCTTCCACGGCGTCGGCGAGACCCTCACCCCGGACGGCCCGCTGCCCCTCGAACCGCTCCAGGTGCGCCGGCACCTCGCCAAGTTCGACCTGGAGATCTCGATGGCCGACATCGACGGCGAGGTGGCCGGCCACGTCCAGTTCAAACCGAGCTACCTGGAAAGGCAGACCGTGACCGCACTGCTCGCGCTGTACCGCAGCGTGCTCTTCGACTCGATCACCCGACCCGACCTGGCCCTGGGCGCCGTCGCGCCGGCCGGCCTGCCCGAGGAGACCGACCGGTGACCGACACCCTGCACTCCGCCTTCGTCGAACTGGCCGCCAAGAGCCCCGACGCGACCGCCGTGTACGCCGAGACCGGCGTCCTCAGCTACGGCGAACTCGACCAGCGCTCAAGTGAGTTGGCCGAACGGCTGACCGCCGCCGGTGCCGGTCCGGGCGTCCCGGTCGGCATCTGCGTCGAGCGCACCCCGGACCTGCTGGTCGGCATCCTGGCCGCCCTGCGCAGCGGCTCCTGCTACCTGCCGCTGGACCCGAACTACCCCGCCGACCGGCTGACCTTCATGGTCCAGGACAGCGGCACCCGGCTGCTGCTCACCACGCCCGTCTCCCGGGCCAGTTGCCCGCCCGGCCCGACCGTCCTGGTACTCGACGGCGGCGGGAGCGGCGGGACCGTCGAACCCGGCGCGAAGCCCGTTCCGGTCGTGCCCGAGGACACCGCGTACGTCATCTACACCTCGGGCTCCACCGGCCGCCCCAAGGGCGTGGCGGTGCGGCACGGCGGCGCCGTGGCGATGCTCGCCGCGATGGACCGCGTCCTGGAGGGCTGCGACCTGAGCGGGGTCGCGGCGGCCAGCTCGGTCTGCTTCGACATGTCGGTGATGGAGATCTTCAACGCGCTCTGCCGGGGCGGTGCCGTGGTGCTGGTGGAGAGCGCCGTACACCTGCCGGAGAGCCGGTACGCCGACCGGATCACCCACCTCAACGTCGTCCCCTCGGTGATGAACGGCCTGCTCGACGCCGGGGCCCTGCCGCCCGGGCTCCGTTCGGTGGTCTTCGGCGGCGAGGCGCTGCGCCGCAAGCTGGTCGACCGCACCTACCGGGAGACCGGCGCCACCCGGGTGTTCAACGCCTACGGCCCCACCGAGGGCACCGTGTTCTGCTCCTTCGGGCCTGTCCCCGAGGACTCCACCGAGGAGCCGACACTCGGCCCGCCCACCGAGGGCGCCCGGCTGCACGTGCTGGACGAGCAGCTGCGGCCGCTCCCGGCCGGCACGCCCGGCGAGCTGTACCTCGGCGGCGCCGGCCTGGCCCACGGCTACGTCAACCGGCCGCGCACCACCGCCGAGCGCTTCGTCCCGGACCCGTTCACGCCCGGCGAGCGGCTGTACCGCACCGGCGACCTGGTCGAGTTCACCGACGACGGCGAACTGCGCTTCCACGGCCGCAGCGACCACCAGGTCAAGCTGCGCGGCTACCGGATCGAGCTGGAGGAGGTCGAGGCCCGGCTGACCGGCTGCCCCGAGGTCCGGGAGGCCGCCGCCGTCGTCCGGGGCAGCCGGCTGGTCGGCTACCTGGTGCCGGCCGGCGACGGCCCCGCCCCCGACGGCCCCCGGCTGGACGCCGCCCTGCAGAGCGCCGTCACCGCCCGGCTCGCCGTCGAACTGCCCGACTACATGGTCCCCGCGACCCTGGTGGTCCTGCCCGCCCTGCCGCTCGGCCCGGGCGGCAAGCTCGACCGCAACGCGCTCCCCGAGCCGCCGGCCGCCGACACCGGCGGGCCGCTGAGCGCCCCGAGCACGCCCACCGAGATCGCGCTCGCCGAGATCTGGGGCCAGCTGCTCGACCTCGATCCGGCCGGCATCGACGTCCAGTCCGCCTTCTACGACCTCGGCGGCGACTCGCTGCTGCTGATCCGGCTGGCCCGGCTGATGACCCGGCGCTTCGACCGGCGGGTCCGGGTGCCCGACCTCTTCAGCTTCCGTGACATCGCCTCGCTGGCCCGGTGGCTCGACGACGACAGCGGCGCCACCCCCGAGGTGGTCCAGTCCGCCCGCCGGCGCGCCGGCGCCCGCCGCGCCGCGCTGCGCGGCCGCTCCGCCGACGACCGCTGAGCCGCCCCCACCCCCGACGAAGAACGAGGCAGGAGCCCCTCATGACCGACCGCCCCGAGCAGGACTACGACCCGGGCGACGTGGCCGTCATCGGCATGTCGCTGCGGGCCCCCGGCGCCCGTACCAAGGAGCAGTTCTGGGACAACCTCGTCCACGGCCGGGAGTCCGTCAGCTTCCTGGCCAAGGACGACATCCACGTCGACGAGACCCTGATCCACAGCCCGTTCTACGTCCGGGCCTGCGGCGTGCTGGACACCTACGACAAGTTCGACCCCTCGGTGTTCGGCATCAGCGACCGGATGGCCGCCGCGATGACCCCGGAGAACCGGCTGTTCCTGGAGAGCGCCTGGGAGTCGCTGGAGGACGGCGGCTACGACCCGGACCGCCTCCAGGCCGAGATCGGCATGTACGGCGCCAACAACCCGCAGACCGCCGCGCTCTACGGCTCCCCGCCGGACCGGGTGTCGGTCGGCCCCGAGGCGATCGAGGCCAGCCTGGCGTGGTCCCCGGACACCATGACCTCCAACGCCCTGTACTACATGGGGCTCACCGGCGAGGCCGTCACGGTGGCCGCGGTCTGCGCGGGCTTCCACTACTCGGTGCACCTGGCCTGCCAGTCGCTGCTGCTCGGCCAGACCGACCTGGCCATCGCCGGTGGTGCGATGGTGCGCCTGCCGCACCCGCGCGGCCACCTGTGGGAGGAGAACCGGATCCTGTCGAAGGACGGCCACTGCCGCCCGTTCGACGCCAACGGCACCGGCACCGCGCTGTCCAGCGGCGTCGTCACCGTGCTGCTGAAGCCGCTCAGCCACGCCGTCGCCGACCGCGACCACATCTACGCCGTGGTCAAGGGCTCGGCCGTCAACAACAACGGCGTCAGCGCGATGGCCTACGGCCTGGCCCAGCCCGAGCGGCTGAGCGCCTGCATCGCCGCCGCCATGGAGGTCGGCGGGGTCACCCCCGACACGGTGGGCATGTACGAGGCCAACGGCCTGGGCCTGCCGGTGACCGACGAACTGGAGGTGCACGCCGCGACCATGGCCTTCGGCAAGCAGACCGCCACCACCTCGATCGGCGGCGTCAAGGGCAACGTGGGCCACGGCGGCGTGGTCTCCGGCGGCTTCGGGGCGATCAAGGCGGCGCTGGCGCTGTACCACAAGCAGCTCCCGGCGACGATCAACCTCACCGAGGTCAACCCCGACCTCGATCTCCCCGGCACCCCCTTCGTGCCGCAGCTCGAAGGCGCGGACTGGGAGCCGGAGTCCGGCATCCGCCGCGCGGGCATCACCTCGATCGGCGGCGGCGGCTACAACGCCCACCTGCTGCTGGAGGAGCCGCCCGCCCCCGCCGGGCGGGCCCCCGAGGAGGCGGGCCGGCCCCGGCTGGCCACTCTGTCCGCGCTGGACGACGAGGCGCTGGCCCGTCAGCGCGTCCGGCTCCGCGAGCGCCTGGAGGCCGACCCCGGCCTGCGGCTGGACGACGTCTGCTACAGCCTCAACCTCGGCCGCAAGGTGATGCCCCGGCGCTGGGCGGCCGTGGTCCGCAGCCGCGCCGAGCTGATCGCCGCGCTGTCCGAGGAGGCGGGCGGCCCGGCCGCCACGACCACCACCGCCACGACCGTCGACCCCGGCGCCTTCACCCGCACCGACCAGGGGCTGGTGCCGGCCGGCCGGGACGCCCGGGCGCTGACCGACCTGGCCGCCGCCTGGGTGACCGGCCAGCAGGTGGACTTCGCCGCCCTGCACCGCGGCGAGACCAGCCACCGGGTGCCGCTGCCCACCTACCCGTTCCGGCCGCGCCGGTTCTGGCGCACGGACTGGTGACCATGAACGCACCGGCCCCGACACCGGCCCCGACACCCGCTCCGGCACCGACACCGACACCGACACCGACACCGACACCGGCCACCGTGGACCTGGGCGACCCGGCCACCTTCACCGGCCGTGACCTCGACGACTTCTGGCGCACCCTGCGGGACACCGCGCCGCTGCACTGGAACCCCCCGGTGGACGGCCGCCGCGGCTTCTGGGTGCTCACCCGGCACGAGGACATCATGGCCACCTACCGGGACGACGCGAACTTCACCTCCGAGCGCGGCAACGTGCTGGTCACCCTGCTGGAGGGCGGCGACGCCGGGGCCGGCCGGATGCTCGCCGTCACCGACGGCCACCGCCACCACGAACTCCGCAAGATCCTCCAACGGGTGCTCTCCCCAAGGGTGTTGGACGAGGTCGCGAAGACCGTCCGGGCCAACACCCGGCGGTGGATCCGCGAGGCCGTGGAGTCCGGCGGCTGCGACTTCGCCGAACGGATCGCCGCCCGGATCCCGATGACCACCATCTCCAACCTGCTCGGCGTCCCCGAACAGGACCAGGACTACCTGCTCGGCCTCACCAAGGCGGCGCTCTCCGCGGACCACGAGTCCATCGACGAGGTCGACTCCGAGATGGCCCGCAACGAGATCCTGATGTACTTCATGGACCTCGTCGAGGAGCGCCGCGAGGCCCCCGGCGAGGACGTCATCAGCATGCTGATCGCCAGCTCCGTCGACGGCGTGCCGCTGACCGACGAGGACGTGGTGCTCAACTGCTACAGCCTGATCATCGGCGGCGACGAGACCAGCCGGCTCACGATGATCGACTGCGTCCACACCCTCGCCGCCCGCCCCGAGCAGTGGCAGCGGCTCAAGCGGCGCGAGGTCGCGGTGGAGACCGCCGTGGACGAGGTGCTGCGCTGGGCATCGCCCACCATGCACTTCGGGCGCAGCGTCCGCCGGGAGACCGAACTGCACGGCGTGCGGCTGCGGCCGGGCGAGATCGTCACGCTCTGGCACGCCTCCGGCAACCGCGACGAGCGGGTCTTCGCCCGGCCCGGGGAGTTCGACCTCGGCCGCACTCCCAACAAGCACCTGGCCTTCGGCTACGGCCCGCACTTCTGCGTCGGCTCCTACCTGGCCAAGGTGGAGATTGCCGAACTGCTCACCGCCCTGCGGGACTTCACCACCGGCTTCGAACAGACCGAACCGGCCCGGCGGATCCGCTCCAACTTCCTGACCGGGTTCTCCACCATGCCGGTGCGGTTCGAGCCCGACCGCGCCGGGCTGGAAGGAGCCGGGTGACGACCTGACACCGACCGAGACCCGACCAGCCAGCGCAGGAGTACGGATGAACATCTACCTATCGGGACAAGGGGCGTTCGCGGTGCAGGTCGCGGAAGCCCTGCTGGACAGCGGACACAAGATCGTCGGCGCGGCCGCCCCCCGGCTTCGCAAGGGGCAGTCCGACGAGGCCAACGCGATGTGCTGGGACCGGCTGCGCTCCTGGGCGTACCCCCGGGACATCCCCTGGACCGACTCGGCCGAACTGCGCGCCCGGCACGTGCCCGACGGGGTGGACATCATCCTCGCCGCGCACTCCCACGCCTTCCTCGGCCGGGAGACCCGCGCCCGGGCCGCCGTCGCCACCATCGGCTACCACCCCAGCCTGCTGCCGCTGCACCGCGGCCGGGACGCCATCCGGTGGACGGTGCGCGACGGCGACAAGGTGACCGGCGGCAGCGTGTACCACCTCACCGAACGCACCGACGCCGGCCCGATCGCCGCGCAGCAGCACCTGTTCGTCCCGCCGGGCTCCACCGCCCAGAGCCTGTGGCGCGACCACCTGGCGCCGCTCGGGGTGCGACTGCTCCTCAAGGTGGTCACCGACCTCGCCGCGGACCGGCGGATCGAAGTCCCCCAGGACGAGTCGCTGGCGACCTGGGAGCCCGCGATGGGCGCGCCCCCGCTGTTCAAGCCCGAACTCATCGCCCTGCCCGGCACGGCCCGGGTCGACGGCAGCAAGTGGGCCCTCCACGAGCACTGAGCGCCGCCGCCCCGCGTCCTCCCGGTGGATCCCCCGGGAGGACGCGGGGCCCCGGCGTGCCCGGGCGCCGTCGCCGGGCGCCGTCACGGGGCACCGTCACCTGGCGGCCGACGGGCGACCGGGCAGCAGCAGGCAGAACGGGACGGCGACCGCGGTGAGCGCCACCGACCACCCGAAGGCCTGGTCGAAGCCCGCCGTCAGAGCGGCCGGGGTGCGGGCGTCGCCGGTGCCGTGCTGGAGGAGGACGGCGAGCACCGCGATGCCCACCGAGCCGCCGATCTGCTGGGCGACCCGGGTGATGATGCTGGCGTCCGGGATCTGTGCCCGCTCCAACCCGACGTAGGCCGCGCCGGCCGGCGCGATCATGGCCGCGCCCAGCGCGAGCCCGCGCACGAACAGCGCCGCCAGCAGCGGCACCGCACCGGTGTCGGCAGTGACGAAGGCGAACGGCACGGTGGACGCGGCGACCAGCGCGAAGGCCCCGAGGGCGACCCAGCGCGGCCCGATCCGGTCGGTGTACCGGCCCGCCAGCCCGCGGGCGAACAGCGCCCCGACGCCCTGCGGGACGAGCAGCAGCCCGGCGCCGAGCGCGTCCGCCCCGCGCACCAGCTGGAAGTACAGCGGCAGCAGCATCATCGGCCCGTAGAGGGCGACGCCGCCCAGGAACAGCAGGGTGGCCGAGGAGGCCACCGCGCGGTGCCGGAACAGCCGGACGTCGATCAGGGCGCCCTCCCGGCGGCTCAGCGCCCGGACGGTGAAGCCGGCCAGCAGGGCGAGCCCGCCGAGCAGCGGGGCGAGCACCCCGGCGCCGCCGAAGCCGGTGCGGCCGTCGATCCGGGAGAGGCCGTAGATGAGCAGGGCACAGCCCGGGGGGAGCAGCAGCAGCCCGACGGCGTCCAGCGGGGCGCGGGGCTCACCGGGCGCGGGCCGGTCCTCGGGCAGGCTCCGCCCGGCGAGCCAGAGGCCGGCCAGGCAGAACGGGATGTTGACCAGGAACAGCCAGCGCCAGTCGGCCAGGTGGAGGATGGCACCGCCGAGGACCGGCCCGAGGATCGGGCCGAGCGCGGTGGGCACGGTGATGACCGCCATCACCTTGCCGATCGCCCGCCCCCCGGCGGCCTGCATCAGCAGGGTGGCCAGCAGCGGCATCAGGATGCCGCCGGCCAGGCCCTGGAGGACCCGGAAGACGATCAGGCTGGTGGCGTCCCAGGCCAGTCCGCTGAGCACCGAGCCGAGCAGGAACCCGGCCAGGCCCGCCAGCCACAACCGCCGGCCGCCGAACCGGCCCTGCGCCCAGCCGGCGATCGGAACGGCGACGAAGACCGCCAGCAGGAAGCCGGTTCCCACCCACTGGACGGTGGCCAGTGGGGCGTCCAGCCGGGTGGCCAGGTCGTCGAGCGCGACGCTGACGATCGTGGTGTCGAAGACGACGGCGAGGGCGCCGACGACCAGGGTGACGGCCAGCCGCCGGACGGCGGGGTCCAGCCGGTCCGGGGCGGAGGGGGCCTCGGGGGCGGGGCCGGTCCGCTGGGAGGTGCTCATGGGCAATGACCTTTAGATAGAGACGTCTTTCTTACGGCGGTCACAGTAGGGCGCTAGGATAAGAAAGGCAACTCTTTCTAACGGGAGGTCCCCAGATGACCGAGCGGCGCCGCGGGGCGGCACTGGAGAAGGCACTCCTCGACGCGGCCTGGGAGGAACTCGCCGAACACGGCTACACCCGGTTCACCGTGGACGCCGTCGTCAAACGCGCCGGCACCAGCCCGCCCGTCCTCTACCGCCGCTGGTCCAACCGCGACGAACTGGTCCGCGCCGCCCTCGTCCACGCCCTCCGCCAGGCCCGCCTCGACACCCCCGACACCGGCAGCCTGCGCGGGGACGTGCTCACCCTGATGCGGGAGATCAACTCCACCCGGGCGCAGTTCATCACCATGATGAACCTGCACCTCGCCGACCACCACCAGCAGACCGGCACCGCCCCCGGCGAGCTGCGCGACCCCCTCGTCACCGGCCGCGCGGAAGCCCTCGACACCCTCTACGCCCGCGCCGCCGCCCGCGGCGAGGTCGACCCGGACCGCCTCACCGCCCGCCTCAAGTCCCTCCCCTTCGACCTGCTGCGCCACGAGATCCTCGCCACCTACGCCCCGGTGCCCGACGCCGTCCTGGAGGAGATCGTGGACACCCTCTTCCTCCCGCTGCTGAGCTGAGGTCCTCCCGCCGCCGCGCCGAGGTCCTCCCGCCGCTGAGCCGAGGCGCCAGGGCGGCCCGGGCACCCCGGTCGTCGGCCCGTTCCAGCTGATTCGGCACCGGACTTTCCGGGCACCCGCTTGGTCGTCCATCCGCAGCCGCCTCGGAAGGGGAGCGAACCATGACCACGCGTGACCACCACGAGACCCAGCCGGACGAACCGGCGCAGGAGCGGTCCGCCGAGGAGCGCTCGATCACATCGCCCACCCCGGCCGACGTCCGGGAGAAGGCGGAGGGGCCGGTCGGGGACCGGGAGCGGTCCGCCGAGGAGCGCTCGATCACCGCCCCCACCCCGGCGGACGTCCGGCGCCGGGCCGAGACCCACGACGACGAGCCGGAGCCGCCCGGAGCGGACGCGGTGGCGCCCTGACGGCAGTCCGGCGCACTCGGGTCGGGCCGGCCAGGAGGATCTCC
>NZ_JBHXEG010000072.1:0-49949 GCF_042724935.1 Kitasatospora sp. NPDC127060 | reverse complement strand
CTCCGCACCCACCCCCTCCACCGCCCCCTTCCGCAGCGCGTCCCTCTCGCCTGGGTGGGTGAGGGGGAGGTGGGGGGGTGGGTGCGGGTGGGTGGGGGTGCGGGGGTGGGGGGTGGGTGCCTAGGGGTGGGGGAGATGGGTCTGCCAGCGGGTTTCGCCGTCCTGGGTGTGGGGGGTGGGGTGCAGGCCGAGGGTGCGGGCGATGTGGGCGGAGGCGTGGTGGGCGGGGTGGATGTGGGCGGTGGCGGTGGTGATGCCGGAGGCGGTGAGGTGGGTGAGGAGGGCGCGGGCGGCTTCGGTGGCCAGGCCGCGGCCCTGCCAGGGGGTGCCGACCACCCAGGCGAGTTCGGCTTCGGCGGCCGCGGGGTGGACGGTGGCCTGGACGTAGCCGGTCAGGGTGGCGTCGGCGCGCAGGCGCAGGACCCAGTTGGCCCAGACCTCGGCCGGGTCGGGGGAGCCGGCGGCGAGTCGGGCGCAGCGGGCGCGCTGTTCCTCGGAGGTGGCGGGGCGGCCGCCGGTGAAGGTGTGCAGGGCGGGGTCGGCGAGGGCGGTGGCGAGGTGGTCGGCGTGGTCGGGGGTGAGGGGGAGGAGGTCGAGGCGCTCGGTGTGCAGCGGGGTGATCAGCATGGCGGTATTGAAACGGGGCGGCGCGGCGGTGCTTGGTAGTGGGTGGGGGCTCGGGTCGAATGGGTGGTTCGAGTCGGGTTCGGAGGAGGCTGTGGTGCGATACCTGGTCAGGGAGAAGCTGTTCGCGGTCGGCGACGACTACTGGATCGAGGACGACCGGGGGCACAAGGCCTACCTGGTGGACGGCAAGGTGCTGCGGCTGCGGCACACCTTCGAGCTGAAGGACGCCCACGGGCGGGTGGTCGTGGTGGTGAAGGAGAAGATGCTCACCGTCCGCGACGCGATGAGGATCGAGGACGCCGACGGCGAGGTGGTGGCGACCGTACGGGAGAAGCTGTTCACCCCGTTCCGGGACAAGTACCTGGTGGAGCTGGCCGGCGGTGGTGAGCTGCGGATCCACGGCGACCTGATCGACAAGGACTACCGGATCGAGAACCACCACGGGGACCAGCTCGCCCGGATCTCCCGCAAGTGGTTCCGGGTCCGCGACACCTACGGGGTGGAGGTCGCGGACGGGGCGGACACCGGGCTGCTGCTCGCGATCGCGGCCTGCGTGGACCACCTGGCGGAGGAGGAGCACTGAGGCATCGGTGTCACCGGTTCAGGACGTGGCTCCGGCCCCAGGCGCCCAGCGGGGCCAGGGCCGCGTTCAGGTGCCGCCCCGCTTCGGTCAGCGCGTACTCGACCCGGGGCGGCACCTCCTGGTGGGCCTCCCGGTGCACGATGCCGTCCGCCTCCAGCTCGCGCAGGTGGGCGGCCAGCACCTTCTCGGTGATGCCCGGCACCAGCCGGCGCAGTTCGCCGAAGCGGCAGTGCGGGCGCTCGCCGAGGGCCCACAGGATCAGCACCTTCCACTTGCCGCCGATCACGTCCATCGCGGCGTCGATTCCGCAGACGTGCGCCCCCGGCCTCGGCACGGTCGCCATGCCCCACCCCTTCCGACCTCGTCGCTCACCCCAGGGTAACCACCCACTCCGAAGTGCGTACTTGATCGGGGGTGGGGGTTGATCGAGGCTGATCGGCATGGCACAGAAGGCAGTTGAGAATCAGTCGAAGTTCCCCGTCGCGCTGCTCGGCCTCGGGGCGATGGGCACCGCACTGGCCCGCGCCTGGCTCGCCGCCGGGCACCCGCTCACCGTCTGGAACCGCACCGGCGCCCGCGCCGAACCGCTGGCCGCCGAGGGCGCCGAGGTGGCGGCCACCGCGGCCGAGGCCGTCGCCGCCGGGCGGCTGGTGGTGGTCTGCCTGCTCGACGACGAGTCGGTCGAACAGGCTCTGGGCGTGGTGGAACTGGCGGGGAAGGACGTGGTGAACCTGGTCACCGGCACCCCCGGGCAGGCGCGGGCCCGCGCGGCCTGGGCCGAGGCGCGCGGGGCCCGCTACCTGGACGGCGGGATCATGGCGGTGCCGCCGATGATCGGGGTTCCGGGGGCCGGGGCGTACGTCTTCTACAGCGGCTCGGGGGAGTTGTTCGAGGAGCACCGGGAGGTGCTGGGCGTCCCGGCTGGGGCCCGGTACGTCGGTGCGGACGCCGGGCACGCCGCACTGCACGACGTGGCGCTGCTCAGCGCGATGTACGGGATGTTCGCCGGGATCGCCCACGCGTTCGCGCTGGTGCGCGGCTCGGGGGTGGCGCCGGGCGAGCTGGCTCCGCTGCTGGGGAGTTGGCTCACCGCGATGGCCGGGTCGGTGGCCGGGACGGCGGAGCGGTTGGAGAGCGGGGACTACACCACCAGGGTGGCCTCCAACCTGGAGATGCAGGTCGCGGGGAAGGGCACGCTGCTGCGCACCGCCGAGGAACAGGGCGTGAGCGCCGAACTGCTGTCCCCGTACTTCCGGTTGATGGAGCACCGGCTGGCGCTCGGCAGTGGCGCCGAGGACCTCAGCGGCGTGGTCGACCTGCTGCGGCGGTGAGGGCCTGCCGGTAACGTACCGGCATGGCTGACCTTGAAGAACGCGCCAATGTCGTCGCGTCCGGCCCACCGTGGAGCGGGGTGGGGGTGGGCGTCCGTCGGCGCCGTGCCGCCGACCTCGCCGACTGTGTACGGGCCCTGGACGACGTCCACGCCACCGACGGCTACCCCGCCGAGTGGCCCGAGCGGCCGGCCGCCTGGCTCACCCCGGACGGCCTGCTGGCCGCCTGGGTCGCCGAGGCGGACGGCCGGATCGCCGGCCACGTCGGGCTGGTCCGCAGCGGACCCGGGGACATGGCCCCCGGACTGTGGAGCCTGCGCACCGGCGGCAGACCGGAACTCACCGCCGTGATCGGCCGGTTGTACGTGGCCCCGGCCGCCCGCGGCCGGGACGCCGGCGCCCGGCTGCTGGCCCACGCCGTGGTGCACGCCCGGACGCTCGGGCTGCACCCGGTGCTCGACGTGCTCGCCACCGACACCGCCGCCCTGGCCCTCTACCGCCGCCTCGGCTGGACCCTGCTCGGCAGCGGCGAACAGTGCTGGGCCTCCGGCCGTACGGTCCTGGTCCACTGCTTCGCCGCGCCGAGGGCGTGAGTTCGGTGCCGGACCCTGGGGCGTGTCTTCGAACTCCCGCCTGCGGGACGGCGACACGCCCGAGGCCTCAGGCGGCCGGGCGGTCGGGGGTGGGGCGGCGGCGGAGGGCGGGGGTGGTGAGGGACGGGGGCTGCCAGGCGCCGTCGGCCTGGTAGAGGTCGGTGCCGGGCGGGACGATGGCGTCGATCCGGTCCAGGGTGGCGTCGTCCAGGACCAGGTCGGCGGCCTTGAGGGCGGACTCGAGCTGGTCCAGGGTGCGGGGGCCGATGATCACCGAGGTGACGGCGGGGTGGGCCAGCGGGAAGGCGGTGGCCAGTTCGGGCAGGGTGCGGCCGAGGCCGTCGGCGAGCTCGGTGAAGGCCTCGACCGCGTCCAGCTTGGCGGCCGTGGTGGGCAGCGCCGGGTCGAAGCGGCCCGGGTTGATGGCGGGGCGGCCGGTGCTGAGGTCGACCGGGCGGCCCTTGCGGTAGCGGCCGGTGAGGAAGCCGCCGGCCAGCGGGCCCCAGGTCAGGGCGCCCATGCCGAGCCGCTGCACGACCGGCAGGACGTCCCGTTCGATGCCGCGGGCGAGCAGCGAGTAGGGCGGCTGTTCGGTGCGGAAGCGGGGCAGGGCACGGCGCTCGGCGACGTGGTGGGCGTCCACGATCTGCTCGGCGGGGAAGGTCGAGCAGCCGAAGGAGAGGATCTTGCCGGCCCGGACGAGGTCGCCCAGGGCGGCGAGGGTCTCCTCGATGTCGGTGGTGTGGTCCGGCCGGTGGATCTGGTAGAGGTCGATCCGGTCGGTGCGCAGCCGGCGCAGGCTCTCCTCGACCTCGCGGACGATCCAGCGCCGGGAGTTGCCGCCGCGGCCCCGGCCCTCGCCCATCGGGAAGTGCGCCTTGGTGGCCAGCACGATGTCGTCCCGGTCGCCGCGGGCGGCCAGGGTCTTGCCGACGATCTCCTCGGACTCGCCGGCCGAGTAGACGTCGGCGGTGTCGACGAAGTTGATGCCCCGGTCGAGCGCGGTGTTGATGATCCGGGCGCAGTCGTCGTGGTCGGGGTTGCCGATGGCGCCGAACATCATCGTGCCGAGGCAGTAGGCGCTGACCTCGATGCCGGTGCCGCCGAGGGCGCGGTAGCGCATGGGGGGTCCTTTGGTCGGTGAGTCGGTGGGTCGGGGGAGATGCTAGGAGTTGGAGTGCGCTCCAGGGCAAGGAGTTCCGGGGACCCCCTGGCGGGGGAACGGGATGGCCACCCCGGCAGCTTCGCGGGGACCAGCGGCGAGCAGATGTACGCCGCCTGCGTGCACAACGGCACCGCTACCTGTCGCTGTGCTCGCTCGGGGTGGTCGGCATCCGGCAGGGCGAACCGGCCACGCCCGGGCAGGTGTTGCAGGTGGCCTGGGTCGGGGCCGGGGCCTTCGCCGGGTACGGGGTGGCGCGGGTGGTGGCCGCCCGCCCGTACTGGCGGTGGACCGGGAGCGGGACGGAAGGTGTTTGCTGAGATGGCAACAAGGCTTGCCGGAATCGGGTGGTCGGTCGCAGCCTGGCGGTGGAGGTGAGCGACGATGAGCGAGAAGAGTACGGCGGAGCGCTACGACGCGGTCGTGGTCGGAGCCGGTGCGGCGGGACTGAACGCCGCCCTGGTGCTCGGCACCTCCCCGGCGGCGGTCGACCAGGCGCTGCTGCTGCGGCAGTGGTCGGCCGACGTGGTGCTGCTCGCCCACACCCTGGAGCCGACCGTCACCGAGCGGGAGCGGCTCGCGGCGCGCGGCGTACGGGTGGTCGACCGGGAGGCGGCGTTCGTCGTCCCGCGGCCGGTGCCCCGGGACGCGTTGCTCGTCGGCCTGGGCTGCGCCCGGGACGACGACGGCTGGGTCACCACGGACCGGACCGGCCGCACCAGCGGGCCCGGCGTCTGGGCGGTCGGCAACGTCGCCGACCCGCGCGCCCGGGTGGTCGTCGCCGCCGGGACGGGCGCGGCCGCCGCCTTCGCCCTCGATCACGACCTGCTGGACGAGGAGATCGGCCGCGCGTCCGGCCGGGCGCCGGCCGTCTGAGCGGGCAGGCTGCCATCGACCCGGCACCATCCACCACCGATCCACCATCTGAGAGGGGACACCATGTCCGCACACCAGCAGCACCAGCACCAGCAGCCCGGCCACGGCCACGGCCACAGTCATGGGCAGGTGCCCGCCGCCGACCTCGACTGGGACGCCCTCGCGGCGCACCTGGAGCAGGAGGCCGAACTGCGCGCCGAGGCCGTCACCGGGGCCGGGCACTGGCTGGCCGGGCTCGCCGGTGACGGCGGGGTGCGCCGGGTGCTCGACGTCGGAGCCGGGCCCGGGGTGATCGCCGGGCTGCTCGCGGACGTCTTCCCGGCGGCCGAGGTGGTCGCCGTCGACCAGTCGGCCGCCCTGCTGGAGCGCGCCCGGACCCGTTCCGGCGGCCGGCTCGGCACCCAACAGGCCGAGCTGCCAGCCGAGTTCGACAAGCTCGGCGAGGCCGACCTGATCTGGTCCGGCAACGCCATCCACCACCTCGGCGACCAGCAGGCCGCACTCACCGCCCTGGCCGGCCGGCTGCGCCCCGGAGGGCTGCTCGCCGTCGCCGAGAGCGGACTGCCGCCGCGCTTCCTGCCCCGCGACTTCGGCCTCGGCCGACCCGGCTTCCAGGCCCGGCTGGACGCCGCCCACGAGGACGGCTTCGCCACCATGCGGGCCGAACTCCCGGGCGCCACCGAGGAGATCGAGGACTGGCCGGCCATGCTGCGGCGGGCCGGGCTGACCCCCAGCGGCACCCGCACCTTCCTGGTCGACCGCCCGGCCCCGCTGGACCCCCCGGTCCGTGCGTACCTGCGCACCCAGCTCGCCCGGCGGTACGACCAGCTCGCCGAGGTGCTCGACCCGGAGGACCGCGCCACCCTGGCGGCACTGATCGACGAGGACGCCCCGACCGGGATCCTGCACCGGCCGGACGCCTTCTACCTGTCCGCGATGACCGTCCACACCGCCCGCAGGGGGTGAGGGACTCCGGCCCCGCCCGCCCGGGCGCCCGGCGGGAGACGCCCTAGGCTCGGGGGATGGCAGCGAACGAGCAGGGTTTCGTCGTGGTGACCACCACCCACGAGAGCGAGCAGCAGGCCCGGGGCCTGGCCGCCGCCGTGGTGCGGGAGCGGCTGGCGGCCTGCGCCCAGGTGTACCCGGTGCGGTCGGTGTACTGGTGGGACGGCGAGGTGCAGGACGCCGAGGAGTGGCGGATCGACCTCAAGACCCGGGCCGAACTCGCCGGCCGGCTGGCCGGGTTCGTCGCCGCGCGGCACCCGTACGAGACGCCCGAGGTGATCGCCGTGCCGGTGGTGTCCGGCAGCCCCGGCTACCTGCGCTGGGTGGCCGGGGAGACGGCGTCCTAGTCGGTCAGGGGGCGACCTGGAGGAAGGCCAGCACCGCCAGTACCCGGCGGTGGTCCTCCTCGGAGGGCGGCAGGTCGAGCTTGAGGAAGATGTTCGCGGTGTGCTTCTTCACCGCCCGCTCGGTGATCACCATCCGCTCGGCGATCGCCCCGTTCGAGCGGCCCTCCGCCATCAGCTCCAGGACCTCGCGCTCACGGGGCGTCAGGCGCGCCAGCGGCTTGGTGCGTTCGGTGTTGCTGACCAGCATCGCGATCACCTGGGGGTCGAGCGCGGTGCCGCCCGAGGCCACCCGGTGGACGGTGGCGACGAACTCGTCGGGGTCGAAGACCCGGTCCTTCAGCAGGTAGCCGATCGCTCCGCTGCCGTCGGCGAGCAACTCCTTGGCGTAGAGCTGCTCCACGTACTGGGAAAGCACGAGCACCGGCAGACCCGGGATCTGCCGGCGCGCTTCCAGAGCCGCCTGCAGGCCCTCGTCGGTGAACGTCGGGGGGAGTCGTACGTCGACGACTGCCACGTCCGGCCGTTCGGTGAGGAGGGCCTGCAGGAGGTCCGGTCCGGTGTCCACCGCGGCCACGACCTCGAAGTCGTAGGCCTGCAGCATCCGGATCAGACCGTCCCTCAGGAGGAAGAGGTCCTCCGCGAGTACAACTCGCACGGCAGCTCCATGGTCAGGGTCGTGGGGCCGCCGAGCGGGCTGCGGACGGCCAGGACTCCGTCGAAGGTAGCAAGTCGGCGCTCCAGGCCGCGCAGGCCGGTGCCGCGGGAGGGGTCGGCGCCGCCGGTGCCGTCGTCCGTGATCTGGGCCTTCAGGGTGCCGTTCTCGTACCAGAGTTGGACGTCCACGTGGGTGGCGCCGGAGTGCTTGGCGGCGTTGGTGAGGGCCTCGGAGACGGCGAAGTAGATGGCGGACTCGACCGGGGCCTCGGGGCGGCCGGGCAGTTCGGCGGAGACGGTCACGTTCAGCGGGCTGTCCATGCCCAGGGCCCGGACGGCGTCGGCCAGTCCGCGGTCGGCGAGCACCGGCGGGTGGATGCCGCGGACCAGGTCGCGCAGCTCGTTGAGGGCGGAGGCGGAGGCCTGGCGGGTCTCGGCGAGCAGCTGCTTGGCGGCCTCCGGGTCACGCTCGACCAGCCGCTCGGCGACGCCCAGGTTCATGCCCATGGCGACCAGTCGGGCCTGGGCGCCGTCGTGGAGGTCCCGCTCGATCCGGCGCAGCTCGGCGGCCTGGGTGGTCAGCGCGTCGCGGCGGGTCTCGGTGAGGTGGGCGACCTTGCGCTCGGCGGCCAGCGCCTCGGCCCGGGCGGTCGGGCCGAGCAGCGCCTTGGCGAGGGCGGTGTGGCCGCGCAGGGCGGCGGGGGCGAGCGCCAGGCCGGCCAGCATCACCGGGACGCCGAACAGGGCGGCGGTGCCGGCCGCGGCCGAGTCGGTGACGTGGAACCAGAGGTACCAGGTGTTGCCGCCGTTGTCGGCGATCGACTGCCAGACCTGGGGCAGCACCAGGCCGAAGACGCCGTAGGCGACCACCGCGAGCGGGAGCAGCGCCACCGTGAAGCCGATCACCGGGTCGACCAGCAGCCAGAGCAGGTCGCGCCAGGTGGCCTGGTCCGACAGCATCGCCTGGCAGCGCTTCCAGGCCCCCTTGAAGCCCGCACCGCCCTCCGGCAGCGGCTGGTAGGGGTCGCGGATCTCCACTCCGGACCAGCGGGCGGCCAGCCGGCGCCGCAGCCCGGCCAGGCCGCGGACCGCCAGGATCGTGGGCGGCACCAGCAGGGCGCCGACGCCGAGGCCCAGCAGGGAGGCGGCGACCGAGGCGGCGGTCAGCAGCGCCAGCTGCGGCACCGCGAAGGCGGCCAGGGCCGGGCCGCGGAAGAGCGACGCGACGGCGTTGCGCAGCGCGCCGAGCGGGTTCCGTCGGCCGGCGCGGCCGCTCGTGGTGTCGGTGTTCTGCACGTTGCTCACAACTCCCGTGGTGATGCTGCTGGTCATGACCGCTCGGCCCCTTCCGTGACGGCCTCGCGGCCGGTATCCCTACCCGTTGCGTCGCTTGCTGACGACAACAAGACTGCCGTCCGGCGCCGCTCCGATCACTGGGCCCTGGACCCCTGTTGGTGGTACCTGGGTACACCCCCCGATCGACGCCCAGAGGCCATGTCCCGGTGGTGCTCCCCGACCTAGTGTTGGGGGTGTCGGGAGGCAACCCGCCGCAGGGCGCCGGAGCTTCCACAAGCCACTTGTACCGAACGGGAGTTCACCATGAGCGTGCGACGTGAAGAGGGTAACCGGCCGCTGGTCCGGCGGGGTTGGGTGCGACTGGTCCTGGTGCTCGCGGCGATCGGCCTGTTCCTGTACGGGCTCACGCCGGACCGCGCCCACGCCGCCACCACGACGGCGGCCAGCGGGAGTTCGGCGGCGGCGGGCGGATCGACGGCACCACCCGACCCCGGGTCGGTGAAGCGGTTGTTCGACGAGATCGTGCCGAAACTGCTCGCCGAGCACAAGATCCCCGGCGCGGCGGTCGGCGTGGTGGCCGGCGGGCAGCAGGTCTTCGCCGGCGGTTACGGGGTCTCCGACGTGCCGAACCGCAAGGCCGTCGACCCGGCCCGGACCGCGTTCTTCATGGGCTCCGACGCCAAGGTGTTCACCGCCGTGGCCGTCCTCCAGCAGGTCCGGGCCGGGAAGTTGGACGTCCACGCGGACGTCAACACCTACCTGACCGGCTTCAAGATCAAGGACAGCTACCCGGGGCACCCGGTCACCGTGGAGAACCTGCTCACCCACACCGGTGGCTTCGACGACACCTTCATGGGGCTGGCCGAGGCCGCCCCGCAGCGCGTCGGCGGCCTGGGGGCGGCGCTGGCAGCCCACCAGCCGGACCGGGTCCGGGCGCCCGGGGTGACCGCCGCGTACGACAACTACGGTGTGGCGCTGGCCGGTTACCTGGTCGAGGTGGTATCCGGACAGCCGTTCGACCAGTACGTCGCCGAGCACGTCCTGCAGCCGCTCGGCATGGACCACACCACCTTCGCCCAGCCGCACCCGGCCGGCATCGACGCCGACCTCGCCCACGGCTACCGGCCGGACGGCGACGGCCAGACCGAGACCAAGGGGCTCTACGGCCCGCTCACCCCGACCGGCGCGGCCGCCGTCACCACCGTCACCGACATGGGGCGGCTGATGCTCGCCCAGCTCCAGGGGGGCTCGGTGGACGGCCGCTCGATCCTCGACCGGGAGGGCGACGCCCTGCTGCTCGCCCGGCACTTCGGGCCCGACCAGCGGATCCCCGGCATGGCCTACCTGCTCGAACAGCGCAACCGGAACGGTCAGCAGCTGCTGGTCAAGGACGGCGACGTGCCCGGCTTCCACAGCAACCTGGCGCTGCTGCCGGCGCGGGGCGTCGGGCTGTACGTGACCGTCAACGGGGACGGCGAGGACGCCACCGGCGGGTGGATGACCCAGCAGGTGCTGAACGCCTTCGTGGACCGCTTCTACCCGGCCTCCCCCTCCGCCGCCGCGCCGGCCGCGATCGGCGGGGACCTCGGGAAGTTCACCGGGGACTACCGGTCGACCCGGGTCAGCCAGTCCAATCTGACCAAGGCGGCGGCGCTGATGGGCTCCGTCCACATCGCCGCCCGGGACGGCAAGCTGATCGTGACCGGGCCGGTCAGCCGGGACCCGCAGGTCGACGAGACCCAGTGGGAGCAGGTGCAGCCGGGCCTCTTCCAGCAGGTCGGCGGCTCGGCGCAGCTCGCCTTCGAGCTGAACGGAGACGGGGACGTCGTCTCGATGGTCACGGACAGCGACCCGACCATCGCCTACCAGCCGCTGGCCTGGTACCAGGCCCCCGAGCTGCACCAGCGGATCGCGATCGGGAGCCTGGCGCTGCTGGGGCTCACCGTGATCGGCTGGCTGGTGGCCGCGGTGGTGCGGGCCGTGCGGGGCAAGGGGCGGGCCGGGCAGCCGGTGGTGCGGCTGCTGGGGTGGGTGACCGGCGCGGTGCTGGTCGTCGCCACCGGGTGCTTCGCGCTCCTCACCTCGGACTCCAACGCGCTCAACCAGACGCTCTTCCTGGGGGATTCGCCGCTGCTGAAGGTGGTGCCGGCGATGTACGCGGGGGCGGCGGTGCTCACCCTGCTGATGGTGGTCTGCGCGGTGGTCGCCTGGCGGCGCGGCTGGTGGGGGGTGTTCGGTCGGCTGCACTACACCGGGGTGACGCTGGCGGCGCTGCTGTTCGTGGTGCTGGCGGGCGGCTACGACCTGGTCGGGACGGGGCCCTGGGCGGGGACGCTGGACCTGATCGGGTGAGAGCGGGGTGGGGGTGCGGGAGGGCCCGGGGCCGGGGAGGCTCCGGGCCTCGCGGCTTCTCCGGGGGTGCGGCGCCGTCGGCGGCCGGGTCGGCGGTGTCGGCGGGCCGGCCCGCTACTCGGGCCGGCCGGGCACGGGCGGACGGGGGGTGAAGTCGTGCTTCGTCGCCCGGAGTTCGCGGGTCGTCGCCCGGAGGTCCCGGGGCTGGACGCTGACCAGCCAGACCAGCCAGCCGACGAATAGGACGGCGAGGAGGAGGGCGGACAATCCGGCGACGAGAAGGGCATTCACCGGGGTGCGGAAAAGCGCCGGGGAAGGTGGGGGCGATGGGGAAGGCGGAGAGGCGGGGGAAGGGGCATGGCTGTCTCCGGTCGGTGATGTCGAGCGCCCTGACCATGCATCTGGTGTGTATTTTACGGATGATTGGCGACTGTTTAGGGAGCAACAAGTCAGTGAGTGACACGGATGACCCTAGAGTCAGGGTGCCAGAGTTGCTACCGAGGGACTGGACGTTCACTCCATCGTGGGGTATCCCCCAATTCGCTAGCTAGGGCCCGGTGTGCACGGCACACTTCACCGGAAGCATCGACCGTAGCCGCGATCCGGAGAAGAGAGTCATGCCACCCCGCTTGTCGCCGACCGTGCGCCAGCAGCGCCTGGGGATCGAGTTGCGCAGGATGCGCGAACGCGTGGGCGTGACGCCCAAGAGCCTGGCCGCCACGATCGGCACCGACCTGCCCAAGATCTCCCAGATGGAGAACGGGAAGTCGGGCATCAGCGCCGAGCGGCTGCGGCTCTGGGCGCGCACCTGCGGCTGCCCGGACGGGCCGTACCTGGACGCCCTGCTCGCCATGACGCAGGACCGCCGGAAGTACTGGTGGGACGGCTACCGGGGGCGGATGCCCAGCGGGATCGTCGACATCGCGGAAATGGAGCACCACGCGGCCTCGCTGTCCATCCTGAACAGCACCTTCATCCCCGGGCTGCTGCAGACCCCGGACTACGCGGCCGCGGTGTTCGAGCGGCTCCCCGCGCAGCACCGGCAGGAGGCGGAGGTCCGGAAGGCATTCCGGATTCGGCGCCAGCAGATCTTCGTGGACCGTCCGAAGCCGTACAGCGCAATCCTGCACGAATCCGCGCTGCGCATGCAGTTCGGCGGCCCGGAAGTGCTGCGCTGCCAGCTGTTGGGCCTGCTGGAGAATTCCGAGCGCCCCGGAGTGGAGATCCGGGTGATCCCGTTCAGCGTCCCCACCTACACCGGGTCCGGGGAGAGCCTGTATCTCGCCCGGGGGCCCGTCCCGGAGCTGGACACCGTCCAGATCGACCTCTCCCACGGGCCGAAGTTCGTGCACTCCGAAGCGGAATTGGCCTCCTATCGGCGGATCAAGGAGAAGACCGCGGCGATCGCGCTCGGGACGGCGGAGTCCCGGGACTTCATCCTGGCCTTACTGAAAGATTTCGCATGAACGTTTGGCGCAAGGCGTCGGCCAGCGGTGAGAGCACCGACTGCGTCGAGGTCAGAGCGAGGGGCGGCCTGGTGGAGATCCGCGAGTCGGACCGGCCCGACGTGGTCGTGCGGACGACGCCGCGCAAGTGGGCGGCCTTCGTCCGCGGGGTGAAGGCGGGGGAGTTCGACCGGTACGCCGATCCCGCCCGGCCGTGAACCCGGCCGTGAATCCGGCTGTGGATCCAGCCGTGGATCCAGCCGTGGATCCAGCTGTGAACCTGGCCGTGAACCCGGCCGCCCGGGCCGGGCGGCGGAGCGGTCCGCCGGGTCGGCGGCGGTAGGCTTGGCAGCCCACAGTGGACCCCTGCGCCTGGCACAGCACTCCGGGTGGGGTGCGCGTGCGGGAGAAATCGGAGCATCCGAGGATGGCTCGGCACCTGATCACCAGCGCCCTTCCGTACATCAACGGGATCAAGCACCTGGGCAACATGGTCGGGTCGATGCTCCCGGCGGACGTCTACTCCCGCTACCTGCGCCAACGCGGCCACGAGGTGCTGTACATCTGCGCCACCGACGAGCACGGCACGCCCGCCGAGCTGGCTGCCCAGGAGGCCGGACTGCCGGTCGCCGAGTTCTGCGCCCGGGCGCACGAAGCGCAGAAGGCGGTGTACGACGGCTTCGGGCTGTCCTTCGACCACTTCGGCCGCAGCTCCTCGCCGCAGAACCGGGAGATCACCCAGGAGATCGCCCGCGAGCTGCAGCGCAACGGCTTCATCGAGGAGCGCGCCGTCCGCCAGGTGTACTCCAACACCGACGGCCGCTTCCTGCCGGACCGCTACATCGTCGGTACCTGCCCGCACTGCGGCTACGACAAGGCGCGCGGCGACCAGTGCGAGAACTGCACCCGGGTGCTGGACCCGACCGACCTGCTGGAGCCGCGCTCGGCGATCAGCGGCAGCTCCGACCTGGAGGTCCGGGAGACCAGGCACCTGTTCCTGCTCCAGTCGAAGCTGACCGAGGAGGTCGAGGCCTGGATCGCCGAGCACGGCGACGACTGGCCGGTGCTGGCCTCCTCGATCGCCCGCAAGTGGCTGACCGAGGGCCTCCAGGACCGCTCGATCACCCGCGACCTGGAGTGGGGCGTCCCGGTGCCGGCCGACGTCTGGCCCGAACTGGCCGCCGAGGGCAAGGTGTTCTACGTCTGGTTCGACGCCCCGATCGAGTACATCGGCGCCACCAAGGAGTGGGCGGACGCCGCCCGAGCCGGGCAGCCGCGGGACTGGAAGTCCTGGTGGTACGAGGCCGACGAGGCCGTCCGCTACACCGAGTTCATGGCCAAGGACAACGTCCCGTTCCACACCGTGATGTTCCCGGCGACGATCCTCGGCTCGCGCCGCCCGTGGAAGAAGGTCGACTACGTCAAGGCCTTCAACTGGCTGACGTACTACGGCGGGAAGTTCTCCACCAGCCAGAAGCGCGGCATCTTCACCGACGTCGCGCTGGAGCTGCTGCCGGCCGACTACTGGCGCTACTTCCTGATGGCCCACGCCCCCGAGTCGGACGACTCCAGCTTCACCTGGGACCTCTTCGCCTCGGTGGTGAACAAGGACCTCGCCGACACCCTCGGCAACTTCGTCAACCGGGTGCTCACGTTCAGCCGCAAGCGCTTCGGCGACGACGTCCCGGCCGGGGCCGCGGCGGGCGAGGCCGAGGCGCGGCTCGGCGAGCAGATCGCCGGCCTGCTGGCCGAGTACGAGGCCCAGCTGGACGCGCTCAACTTCCGCAAGGCCGCCCAGGCGCTGCGCGCGCTGTGGAGCGCGGGCAACTCCTACCTGGACGAGACGGCGCCGTGGCGGCAGGTGAAGACCGACCCGGAGGCGGCGGCGCTGACCCTGCGGACCGCGATGAACCTGATCCACCTGTACGCGGTGGTGTCCGAGCCGTTCGTCCCGGCCGCGGCGGCGGCGATGCGCGGAGCCTTCGCGCTCCCCGCGGACGAGCGCCGATGGATCACCGGGGACGAGGCGCGGGCGCTGGACCTCGTCCCGGCCGGAACGCCGTTCACCGTGCCGCCGGTGCTGTTCGCGAAGATCACCGACGAGGACCTGGCGGCCTGGACCGCCCGGTTCGGCGGCGCCGACGCCTGAGACCGACCGGTCCGAGCCCGCTCGGTCCGAGTCTGCTCGATCCGAGTCCGGAACCCCACGAGGGCCCCGACCGTGGTGAACGGTCGGGGCCCTCGTCGGTGGTGACGGGCCCGCTGGGGGACGGGCCCGGTGTCAGCGGTCCCGGTGGGGCGGGTCCGCGCCGTGGCCTACCAACGGGTGGTCTCCGCGAAGAAGCCGGGGATCTCGGTGGCCTTGCCCGCGGCCACCGCCTCGTCGTGCACCAGCGCGCCGACCGCGAGGTCGAGCACGCCGAGGCCGAACGGCGAGAAGACCACCGGGCGGTCGGTGCCGACGGCGACCTCGCCCTCGATCACCTGGGCGAGCGTGCCGGTGACGAACTCCCGGTTGCCGTAGAGCTGTTCGGCCAGGTGCGGGGAGGTGTTCGCCTTCATGCAGTGCTCCACGTCGTCGAGCACGTTGTACGCGCCGCCGATGATCTCCGGGGCGAGGTCGCGCAGCGAGATGTTGAGCACCAGCTGGCCGGGGGCGAAGGTCTCCGGGTCGAGGATGTAGGGCTCGCCCGCGGTGGTCGCCAGCACCACCACGTCGGCGCCCTTGAGCGCCTCGCCCAGGTCCTCCACCACCCGCGCCGGGTAACCGAGTTCGGCGTCGGCGTGGTCCACGAGCGCCTGGGCGTACTCGGCCTTGCGGTCGTGCACCACCAGCTCGTCGATCGCCCACTGCTGGGCGCCGAAGAACTCCAGGATGTTGCGGGCGATGATGCCGGCGCCGACCACCGCGAGCCGGCCCGCCGTACGGCCGCCACCGAGCACCTCGGCGGCGAGCACGGCGGAGGCCGCGGTACGGGCCGCGCTGATCTGCGAGGCCTCCAGGACGGCGAACGGGTAGCCGGTCTCGTAGTCGTTCAGCAGCAGGGCGGCCGAGGCGCGCGGGAAGCCCCGCTCGATGTTGGCCGGGAAGCTGCTGATCCACTTGAGGCCGGCCAGGCCGACGCCGCCGCCGAGGTAGGCCGGGAGGGCGATGATCCGGGCGTCCGGCTTGGCCGGGAACCGCAGGAAGTAGCTGTCGGGGTTCACGGACTCGCCGGCGCCGTGGGTCAGGTAGGTCTCCCGGACCTCCTGGACGATCCGGGGCCTGGCTCCCGCGATGACCTCGCGGGCGGTGGTGCCGTCGATGACTCTGAACTCGAACACGGTGGTGGCTCCAGTGGTGAACGGAGGAGGAGGGGCGCTCGGTCAGCCGACGTAGGCGGTGCCGGCGGGCTCGTGGTGCCCGTTGGCGGCGGGCGCCCCGGCGGCGTGGGCGGCCCGGGTGGTGCGACCGCCGCCCAGCCAGCGCGGCAGGTACCAGTTGCCGTCGCCGAGCAGGGCCATCACCGCGGGCAGCAGCACCGCGCGGACCAGGGTGGCGTCCAGCAGGACCGCGACCGCCAGGCCGATGCCGAGCTGCTTGAAGTCCTGCATGCCCAGGGTGCCGAAGACCGCGAACACCGCGACCATGATCAGACCGGCGCTGGTGACCACCCCGGCGGTGTTGCGGATGCCGAGGCCGACCGCCTCCCGGCTGGACTTGCCGGAGAGGTAGGCCTCGCGGATCCGGGAGACCACGAACACGTGGTAGTCCATCGAGAGGCCGAACAGCACCACGAAGACGAACAGCGGCATCCAGGACTCGATCGCGCCCGGCGCCTTGGTGCCGACGATCGAGGCCCCCCAGCCGTGCTGGAACACCGCGGTCATCACGCCGTACGCGGCCGCCACCGAGAGCAGGTTGAGCAGGATCGAGGTGATCGAGATGGTCAGCGAGCGGAAGGAGAAGAGCATCAGCAGGAAGGTGACGCCCATGACGAAGGCGAACACCGGGACGATGCTCTTGTCCAGCTGGTCGTTGTAGTCGACCGAGAAGGCGAGGTCACCGGCGACCAGGGCGGTGGTGCCGGGGACGGACTTGAGGGTCTGCGGCACCAGCTGCCCGCGCAGCGCCGTCAGAGCCGCCTTGGAGGTCGCGTCGGTGCCGTTGCCCGCCAGCGGAACGCTGATCTGGGCGATGTTCTTGTCCTTCCAGTACCGCACGTCGATCTGGTTGCCGGTCTTGCCGGAGGCCAGCGCGGCCTGCTTGAAGTCCTCGATGCCCTTGGCGATCTGCGGCGACTCGATGTCGTCGGCCTTGACCACCACGGTGGCGGGCGAGGGCGAACCGGGGAACTCCCGGTCGATCTGCTGGGAGACCGAGACCAGCGGGTTGTCCGAGGGCAGCAGCTTGTCCATGCCGAGCTTCTCGGTCTTCATGCCGAGCGCCGGCAGGGCCAGCACCAGCAGCACGGCGGCGGCCAGCGCGGCGAAGATCCCCGGGCGGGCCAGCACACCGCGCAGCAGCGCGTTGGCGGGCTTGGGGCTGGCCGCGGCGGCCTGGCGGCGCTTGCTGATCCACGGGATCCGGCCGGAGGCGACCTTGTCGCCGAGCATCGACATCAGGGCCGGCAGGACGGTCATCGAGCCGACCACCGCGACGGCGACGACCTCGATGGTGGCCATCGCGAAGCCCTCGAAGACGGTCAGTCCGGAGAGGAACATGCCGGCCATCGCGACCATCACGGTGAGGCCGGAGACCATCACCGAGTGGCCCGAGGTGTGGGCGGCGATCCGCAGCGCGGTCGCCTTGTCCCGGCCTGCCGCCCGCTCCTCGCGCTCACGGCGCAGGTAGAACAGGCAGTAGTCGACGCCGACGGCGAGGCCCATCAGGAACATCACCGAGTTGGTCATGCCGTCCACCGGCACCGCCTGGCTGCTCAGCGCGAGCAGGCCCATGGCGCCGATGCAGGCGGTGACCGCCAGGGCGACCGGCAGCACGGCCGCCACGAAGGCGCCGAAGACCACCAGCAGGATGCCCAACGCGACCGGCAGTGCGGTGAGTTCGGCGCGGGTGAAGTCCTCGCCGAGGCTGTCGTTGATGCCCTTGAGGGCGGTCGCGCCACCGAACTCGCCGAGCGTCACCTGCGGGTGCGCCTTGGCGGTGTCCTGCACCGCGGTGATCACCGGGTCGATCCGGTCGGCCGCGGTGTCCGGGTCCCCGGTGACGGAGAACATGATCAGCGCGGAGTGCTTGTCGGCCGAGAAGGCCTGGGTGGTGTACGGGTCGCGCAGGTTCTCCGCGAGACCGGTCTTGCCGACCGCGTCGGCGGTGGCCTGGACGGCGCTGCGGAACTCCGGGGAGTCCGAGGTCAGGCCGTCGCTGTGGACCAGGATCAGCTCGTTGACCGGGTCGTTGATCCCGGCGTCCTTGAGGACCTGGGCGGCGCGGCCCGACTCCCCGGTCCCGTAGTCGGCCTGGGTCAGGCTCTTCTGGCCGGCCATGCCACCGAGCACGGTGACCAGGACGACCAGGATGATCCAGCCGAAGACGGCGGTCTTGCGGTGCTGGGCACTCCACTCGCCCAGCCGAGCCGCGAAATTCCTTTGACTTGCCATTACCTCTCCTGCGATCGGCGGCATGATCAAGCCGCGGTGGCGACAGTGGGTCGGGATGTGTCCTCACCGGCATGAGGGAGACCGGGGGAATACCCATGACCGTAGAGCCTCCCGAACGGCTGCGGAGCCCTTGGGAGTTGCAGCATCCTGCGGTGGCAAGCTGCTGCCAGCCGAGCCGGGCCGGAGCCCCTTACCGGGCCCGTTTCCCCGGTGCTACGGTCGGTCCCCGTTGAGGGACAACCATTCGAGCGGGCCACATTCGGGTGACGCCGGGCCAATGATTCGGGAAAGTCGGCAGGCCGCCGCACGCGGCCGACCGGTCGTCGAACACCTCGCTGCCCGACCGGGCCGACGCCCGCACGATTCCGAAGAATTTCGTGATCCCACGCCGGGAATTCGCTCCGGCGTCTGCTTTCCGAACGATCCACTGACCTCCGTGGAAGGGGGAATGAATGATGGACACCGCGATTCGGGCGACCGGACTCGGCAAGAGATACGGCGATCACCATGCGTTGAAGGGCGTGGACCTGGAGGTGGCGGCCGGCACCGTGCTCGGCCTGCTCGGCCCCAACGGCGCCGGCAAGACCACCACCGTCCGGCTGCTGGCCACCCTGCTGGAGCCGGACCAGGGCCGGGCCGAGGTGGCCGGCTACGACGTGGTCCGCCAGCAGCGCCAGGTGCGCCGGCGGATCGGCCTGGCCGGCCAGTACGCCGCCGTGGACGGGCTGCTCACCGGCCGCGAGAACCTCGAACTCCTGGGCCGGCTGCTGCACCTGGGCCGCAAGGGCGCCCGCGAGCGGGCGGCCGAGCTGCTCGCCCGGTTCGAGCTGGAGGACGCCGCCGAGAAGCCGGCCCAGACCTACTCCGGCGGCATGCGCCGCCGGCTGGACCTGGCGGCCGCGCTGATCGGCCGGCCCGAGGTGCTGTTCCTGGACGAGCCGACCACCGGGCTGGACCCGGCGAGCCGGCTGGTGCTCTGGGAGATGGTCCGCGAGCAGGTCGCCCAGGGGGTGACCGTGCTGCTCACCACCCAGTACCTGGAGGAGGCCGACTTCCTGGCCGATCGCATCCTGGTGATCGACACCGGCCAGGTGATCGCCGAGGGCACTCCGGACGAGCTCAAGCGCAAGGTCGGCGAGGAGTGGCTGGAGGTGGGCGTCGCCACCGACGCGGCCCTTCCGCAGGCCCTGGCCGTACTCGCCCCGGTGGCCGCCGCCCAGCCCGAGGTGGACCGCACCGGGCGCCGGATCACCGTCCAACTGGCCGACGGCATCGGTACGATCGCCGCCGCCGCGGTCGCCCTGGAGACGGCCGGCGTGCCGGTGACGGACTTCGCGCTGCGCCGCCCGTCGCTGGACGACGTGTTCTTCCACCTGACCGGGCGCGGTACCCAGGTGGGCCGGGCCCCCGAGCAGGCCGCCCCGCAGCCCGAGCGCGGCGATCAGGCCGGACAGCAGAACGAGGACGGACCGGACGGGCCGGACGGGCCGGAGCAGCGCGAACCGGTGGCCGTCGCCGCCGGACGGACGGGAGACCAGCAGTGAGTGACATCGGCGCCCCGGCCGGCCTCGGCACGGCCCTCGGAGACACCGCCGCGCTGATCGGCCGCCACCTGCGGCATCTGCGGCGCACCCCGGAGAAGATCATCGCGATCACCCTCACCCCGGTGACCATGGTGGTCGTGCTCGGCTACCTGTTCGCCACCGTGGTGACGGTGACCGGCTCGGGTGAGTACCACGACTACGTGATGGCCGGGGTGTTCGCCCAGGTCGGTCTGACCTGCGTCGGCGTGGCCGCGCTGGGCGTGGCCACCGACCTGCGCACCGGGCTGATCGACCGCTTCCGTTCGCTGCCGATGGGCCGCTCCGCCGTCCTGGTCAGTCACACCGCGGCCGACCTGCTGACCGCCGCGGCCGCCACCTTCGCGGTCACCCTGGCCGGCCTCGGGGTCGGCTGGCGGATCCACAAGGACGTCGGCTCGGCCGCGCTGGGCTTCGTCCTGGTGCTGGCCTTCGCCTACGCGATGCTCTGGCTGGGCGCGCTGGTCGGCATGCTGATGCGCAACGCCGAGGCGATCAACGGCATTTCGGCGCTGTTCCTGGTGGTGCTGTCGTTCCTGTCCAACTCGTTCATGCCGCTGTCCGGGCTGCCCGCCTGGCTGCGCGCGGTGGCCGAGTGGAACCCGGTCAGCCTGGTGGCCGCGGCCTGCCGGGAGCTGTGGGGCAACGCCCCGACGGTGGTCGGCGGCAGCCTGCCGGACCGGCATCCGGTGCTGCTCGCGGTGATCGTGGTGGCGGCCATGCTGGCGGTGTTGATCCCGGTGAACCTGAGGGTCTACCGCACCGCGGTGACGCGTTGACGCTCCACCGGGCAGGCCGGTTCGGGCGGGGCGGTACCCGTCCCGTCCGGACCGGCCGTTGGCGTGGGCGCGCGGGGGTCTCAGTCGACCTCGCGCGCCGCCGCGCCGCCCTGCAGCAGACCGCGCTCGCCGGCGATCACCCCGGCCTGGAAGCGGCTCCGGCCGCCGAGCCAGGCCATCAGCTCCGCCGTGATCCGGCGCGAAGTGCGCACCGAGACGCCGAGCTTGCGGGCCACCACCTCGTCGGTGTGGCCCTGGGCGAGCAGGCTGAGCACCGCCATCGCCTGCGGGTTCAGGCCGTCGGCCCCCTTGGTCGAGGCCGTCCCGTACGGGGCGGCGTTCTCCCAGACGTACTCGAACAGCGCGCAGAGCGCGGAGACCAGTCCGGGACCGGACAGCACCAGGGCCCCCACGCTGGTGTCGTCCGGATCGGTGGGGACGACGGCCACCTTGCGGTCGAAGACCACCAGGCGCATCGGGAGCGACGGGGCTATCCGCACCCGGGCGCCCCGCTCGGTGAGCCAGTCCAGGTGGGAGATGGTGCCGCCGTCGTTGGCGGCGCTCTCCAGGTAGATGCTGCGCATCTGCACGCCGCGGTCGAAGACCTCCTGGTCGGCGGTCTGGCCGGCTCGGCGGGCGGCGGGGGACTGTCCGCCGCCGGTCGCGAAGCCCATGATCTCGCTGGTGCAGGAGTGCGAGAGCTCCTCCAGCCGCAGCCGGATCTGGTCGACGCCCTCCAACTGCTCCACGCCCAGCCCGCGTTCACCCTTGCGGTTCTCCGCGTACTGGGCGACGAGCTTGGCGGCCTCCAGCCGGCTCTGCGCGATCTGGCGCTGCCGCTCGGCGAGTTCGGCCTCCTGGCGGCCGATCAGCATGGCCAGGCTGACCTCCGGGTTCACCAGGAGCAGGTGCCCGGGATCCAGCTCGGAGTGCCTGATCAGGGTGAGCCGGGCCAGCCCGTCCAGGGCGTCCCGGACGCGTTGTTCGGGCCAGTCGAGGTCCTGCGCCACTCCCGCGATGCCGAGCTCCGGACGCGTCAGCACCGTCCGGTACACGGCCTCGGCGTCGGGATCCAGTCCTAACACTGACAGCACCGCCTGCCCCCCCGATATCTCGAACCTGATGACGCCACGTCATTGCCGGATCTCGGGGGCATGCTACGACACCCTGCCCACAGCCACCCGCCGTTTCGGGTTCAGGCCCTTTCCTGCGGACTTCGAGCGGGTCCACCCACGAGAGGATTTGACATGTATATCACTGTCGGACGTCTGGTTCGGGGTATGGTCGGGCCGGAACAGGTCACGCCCGACAAACTCGTCGAACTGCTCCGTAAGGCCGCCGAACCGGCCGACGGACTGGAGCACGTTTACGTCGAGATCGATCCCCTGGGGGCGGATCTCGTCTTCTTTCTCGGCCCACCTAAATCCGGAAACCTGGATTCCGCTGCGAACCGGATCGCCAGCCGCTGCCTGCGCGATGCACCTGAACTGCGCGGATGGCGGCTGGCGGCCGAATTCAGCGACGACAGGCTGCCGTTGTTGGAGGAGTGACCCCGGGGTCGGCCGCTGTGCAGGGTGCTGCCAGGGCAGGACCCTGACAGTGGAGAACTGTGGCACGGAACGTGTGTGCGAGACAGACTTGGTCATGCCGAAGGGGGCCGGAACCCCCTTCCGGGGGGATTCGAGAGCCGGGCCCGCGCGATCATTCACCGCGGGAATTTGAACCAGGCACAGCACTCATCCGTTATGGCCTGTCTCGCCGCCGCCGATTTAACGGCCCGCGGCACCATTGTCACCGGGGGTTCATCATGAGCAGCATCACCGTTGTCGCCGCCCGCACCGCCGCCGTCCTCGGCCTGCTGGTCGCCGGCGTCGCCCTCACCGCGCCGGTCGCCGGCGCCGCCACCACGGCGACCGCCCCGGCCGCCAAGGGCGCCGGTTCGGTGCACGGCGACGACATCATCTGGGACGGTCCGGTCGCCCAGGGCACCCCGGCTCGCATGACGACCGGTTCGGTGCACGGCGACGACATCATCTGGGACGGTCCGGTCGCCAAGGTCGCCGCTTCCGCGCACGCCGACGACATCATCTGGGACTGACCTCCCACCACTCGACGCGAAGGGGGCCGGAAGCCCCTTCCCGCGATTCGGGATTCCGGGTTCGCCCAGCGATTCAGCGCGGGAGCCGAGCCCGGCCGAGCGCTCATCCGTTCCAGTCGTTCCGCCGCCGCCGATTCCACGGCCCGCGGCTCCATCGTCTCCGGGGATCCATCATGAGCAGCAGCACCGTTGTCGCCGCCCGCACCGCCGCCGTCCCGGCCGCCACGGGCACCGTTTCCGTGCAGGGCGACGACATCATCTGGGACTGACGTCCCGTCACTCACTCCACTGCGAAGGGGGACGGGCGATGCCCATCATCAGAACGCCGCAGGAGTTCAACGAGGACGAACTCTTCGTCGACCTGCGGGCGATGTTCGACTACCCGCTGTACCTCAAGTGCGAGGGCTTCAACTTCGCGGGCTCCGTGAAGCTCAAGGCGGCCCTCAGCATGGTCGACGCCGCCGAGCGGGACGGACGGCTGAACCGCGACTCCATCCTGGTGGAGTCCTCCTCGGGGAACCTCGGGATGGCGCTGAGCATGATCGCCTCCGTCCGGGGCTACCAGTTCATCTGCGTCGTCGACCCACGTACCAATCTGTCCACCCGTCAGCTCATCGAAACGCTCGGCGGCAAGGTGCACATGATCACCGAGCCCTCGCCGGAGACCGGGTTCCTGGGCGCCCGGCTCGACTACGTCCGTGAGCTGTGCGCCTCCTCGCCCCGCTACGTCTGGCTGAACCAGCACGCCAACCCGGACAACTGGCGGGCCCACTACCGCACCACGGCTCCGGCGATCCTAAGTCAATTCCCGGACCTGGAGCTGCTGTTCATTGGCGCCGGCACCACCGGCACGCTGATGGGCTGCGCCCGCTACTTCAGGGAGCACCGGCCGTCCACCCGGATCGTCGCGGTGGACAGCGTCGGCTCCGTCACCTTCGGCGGTGAGTCCGGGCCGCGGATGCTCCCCGGGCTCGGCGCCGGCGTCCGGCCGGCCCTGCTGGACGAGAACTTCGTCGACGACGTGGTGCACGTGCCCGAGATCGACACCGTCCGCACCTGTCACCGGCTCGCCCGCGGCGGCTTCCTGTTCGGCGGTTCCACCGGCACGGTGGTCAGCGGAGCGGCGGCCTGGCTGGCGGAGCACCGGGCCGGCCGGGACGACGTCGTCGCCGTCGCCGTGTCGCCCGACCTGGGTGACCGCTACCTCGACACCATTTACCAGAGCGCGTGGGTGCGCGACATCTACGGCGCCGACGCACTGGATGCGATCGAACGCCTGGCGCCGCCCAACGCCATTGCCACGGGGGTAAGATGACGATGCGTCACGTCGCGCGTCCTTTTGAAGCAGTGCGTCCCGAAGAGCTGCCGCTGTCCGATGCCCAGCGCGAGATGTGGTTCGCCCAGCAGCTGGACCCGGGCAACCCGGTGTTCACCATGGCGGACTGCCTGGAGTTGACCGGCCCGCTGGACCACGACCGGCTGCGGGCCGCCTGGCAGCGGGTGCAGGACCGCACCGAGTGCCTGCGGGTGCGCTTCGCCGAGCGCGACGGCCGGCCGGTGCAGATCGTCGAGCCGCCCCGCGAGCGCCCCCTCCCGGTGCTCGACCTGACCGGTGAGTCCGACCCGCGGGCCGCCGCTGAAACGTTTCTGGAGGCCGACCGGCAGCTCCCGTCCAGCCTCGGCCCCGACTCCCTCGCGGCCACCCTGCTGCTGATCGGCCCCGAACTGGCCTGGCTGTACGTCAAGGCCAACCACATCCTGCTGGACGGCTTCAGCCGCACCCTGGTCTACCGCCGGCTCGCCGCCGAGTACGACCTGCCCGACGCCGAGCCCGCCACCGACCCGACCCTGGCCGAACTGCTCGCCGAGGAGCGCGACTACCTCGCCTCCGCCACCCACGAGCGCGACCGCGCCTACTGGGCCGAGCGGCTGGCCGACGGCATCGAGCCCACCGTGCTCTCCGGCCACCTCGGCACGCCCGCCCGGGCCACCCTGCGCAGCAGCGGCCTGATCCCGTCCGAGACCGTCACCAGGCTGCAGGACGCCGCCTGGGCCGAGCGGGTCACCTGGCAGACCCTGCTGATCGGCGCCACCGCCGGCTGCCTGGCCCAGCTCTGCGGCACCGACCGGGTCGTGCTGACCCTGCCGGTCGCCGCCCGGACCACCCCGCTCGCCCAGTCCGTGCCCGGCATGCGCGCCAACTTCCTGCCGCTGCCGCTCTCCGCGCACCCCGCGCTCGGCCGCGACGGCCTGCTCACCCAGGTCGCCGCCGCTCTGCGCGGCACGCTGCGCCACCAGCGCCACCGGCACGACGCCATCCGCCGCGAGCTCGGACTCACCGGCGACGCCGGCCGCACCTTCGGCCCGACCGTCAACGTGCTGCAGACCGGCGGCGAGTTCGCCCTCGGCGACTGCCGCGCCGAGGTCCGCAACCTGTCCACCGGCCCCGTCCCGGACCTCCAGATCCTCTTCCTGGACAACGGCACGGAAGGTTGCGAACTGCGGGTCGACGGCGACGCCGACCGCTACCCCCAGGAGCGGCTGGACCTCTTCCGCGACGCCCTGCTCGGCTACCTCGCCGAGTTCGCCACCGTCTCCACCGAGCTGCCGGTCGGCCGGATCACCGCGCTGCCCGACGCCGAGCGCGAGCGCGTCCTGGTCGAGTGGAACAGCTACGGGGAGCAGCCGGAGGTCTTCACCGACGTGCTGCCCCGGATCCGCGCCCTCGCCCTGGCGCAGCCCCGGGCCGTCGCCGTCCAGGACGACGCCGGCCGGCTCGACTACGCCGAGCTGGTCGCCCGGGCCAGCGCCCTCTCCCGCCGACTGCTCGACGCCGGCGCCGGCCCGGACCGGCTGGTGGCGATCGCCGCCGCCCCCGGCACCGGCTTCGTGACCGCCGTCCTCGGCGTGCTCGGCGCCGGCGCCGCCTGGCTGCCGCTGGACGTCCACGCCCCGGCCGCCCGCGGCGCCGCCCTGGTGGAGGCCGCCGGCGCCGCCGTCCTGCTGCACGGCGCGGACCAGCGGCCGTACGTCGACACCCTGCTCGGCGCCCTGCCGGACCGCCCCGCCGTCCTCGCCCTCGACGACGCCCGCGACGAGCAGCTGCTGGCGCCCGCCGGCGGCCCCGCCGAACTGGCCTACGTCATCTACACCTCGGGCTCCACCGGCCGCCCCAAGGGCGCCATGGTGCACCGCG
This sequence comes from Kitasatospora sp. NPDC127060, assembly GCF_042724935.1. Taxonomy (NCBI): domain Bacteria; kingdom Bacillati; phylum Actinomycetota; class Actinomycetes; order Kitasatosporales; family Streptomycetaceae; genus Kitasatospora; species Kitasatospora sp. NPDC127060. The sequence continues at coordinate 24,427 of NZ_JBHXEG010000072.1, read as the reverse complement.
ACGGCATGGTCAACCACCTGCTCGCCAAGCACGCCGACCTGGAGCTGTCCGAGGCCGACACCGTGGTGCACAACGCCCCGGTCACCTTCGACATCTCGGTCTGGCAGATGCTCAGCCCGCTGGTCGCGGGCGGCCGGCTGCGGGTGGTCTCCCGCGAGCTCGCCGCCGACCCGGGTGCGCTGTTCGCGCTCGCCGACGCCGAGGGCGTCACCGTGCTGGAGGTCGTCCCCTCGCTGCTGCGCGCCGCCCTGGACGCCTGGGAGGCCGGCGCCGCGTTGCCCGGACTCGCCGCGCTGCGACGGCTGGTGGTCACCGGCGAGGCGATGCCCGCCGACCTGGCCCGGCGCTGGTTCGCGCTGCGCCCCGGCATCCCGCTGGTCAACGCCTTCGGCCCGACCGAGTGCTCGGACGACGTCACCCACGCCGTGATCGGCTCCCCGGCCGAGCTGGACTCGGTGCGCGCCCCGATCGGCCGCCCGGTCCGCGACACCCGGCTCTACGTGCTCGGCGACTCGCTGCAGCCCGTCCCGGCCGGCCAGCCCGGCGAGCTGTACGTGGGCGGGCGCGGCGTCGGCCGCGGCTACCTGAACGACCCGCGGCGCACCGCCGGCGCCTTCGTGGCAGACCCGTACGCGGCGGCGCCCGGTGCCCGGATGTACCGCACCGGCGACCGGGTGGTGCACCGGACCGACGGCCAGCTGGAGTTCCTGGAGCGGGTCGACCACCAGGTCAAGATCCGCGGCCACCGGATCGAGCCCGGCGAGGTCGAGGCCGCGCTGCGCGCCGTGCCCGGCGTGGCCGACGCGGTGGTCACCGTAGCCCGGGACCCCTCCGGCGGCGCCCGGCTGGTCGCCCACCTGACCGGCGGCGCCGACCCGGCCGGGGTGCGCGCCGAACTGGGCCGCACGCTGCCCGACTACATGGTCCCGGCCGTGCTGGTGCCGCTGGCCGCGCTGCCGCTGACCCCCAACGGGAAGGTGGACCGCAAGGCCCTGCCGCTGCCGGACTTCAGTGCGCTGCGCCGCGAGCGGCGGGCGCCGGCCACCGAGCGCGAGGCGCTGCTGTGCGCGCTGTTCGCCGAGGTGCTGGAGCTGGACGAGGTCGGCGCCGACGAGGACTTCTTCCAGCTCGGCGGGCACTCGCTGCTGGCCGGCCGGGTGGTCACCGGGCTGCGCGCGCGGCTCGGTGTCGAGCTGCCGATCCGGACGCTGTTCGAGGCGCCCACCCCGTACGCCCTGGCCCTCGCCCTGGACGGTGCCGAGGCGGCCCGGGAGAAGCTGGTGGCCGGCCCCCGGCCGGAGCTGGTCCCGCTCTCCCCGGGGCAGCAACGGCTGTGGTTCCTCTCCCAGCTGGACGCCGCCGGTGCCACCTACCACCTCTCGCACGCGGTCCGGCTGACCGGCCCGCTGGAGCGGGCGGCCCTCGCCGAGGCGCTGGCCGACGTGGTGGCCCGGCACGAGAGCCTGCGCACCGTCTTCCCCGCCGAGGACGGCCGCCCGCACCAGCGGGTGCTCCCGGTCGGCGAGGCCGGCCCCGAGCTGCCGGTGGTGCCGTTCGCCGGCCGTCCGGCCGAGGAGCTGGACGCCGAGCTGGCCGCCCGGGCCGGCGCGCCCTTCGACCTGGCCGCCGAACCGCCGCTGCGCGCGGTGCTGTTCGAGACCGGCGTCGAGGAGCACGTGCTGCTGCTGGTGCAGCACCACATCGCGGCCGACGGCTGGTCGGTGCGCCCGCTGGTCGGCGACCTCCAGGCCGCCTACCGGGCCCGGCTGGCCGGCGGCGCCCCGGAGTGGGCCGAACTGCCCGTCCAGTACGCCGACTACACGCTCTGGCAGCGCCGTCTGCTCGGCGAGCCGGACGACCCGAACAGTCTGATGAGTCGTCAGCTGAACTACTGGGCCGGTCAGTTGGCAGACCTGCCGGAAGAGCTGGCGCTGCCCGTCGACTTCCCCCGCCCGGCGGTGCCCAGCTACCGGGGCGCTACCGTGCCGCTGCGGCTGGACGCCGCGGCGCACCGCGCCCTGACCGAGCTGGCCCGCGAGTCCGGCGCCAGCCCGTTCATGGTGGTGCAGGCGGCGCTGGCCGTCCTGCTCGGCAAGCTCGGCGCCGGCACCGACATCCCGCTCGGCACCCCGGTCGCCGGCCGCACCGACGACGCCCTGGACGACCTGGTCGGCTTCTTCGTCAACACCCTGGTGCTCCGCACCGACCTGGGCGGCGACCCGACCTTCCGCACCCTGGTCGGCCGGGCCCGGGAGACCGTGCTCGCCGCCCTGGCCCACCAGGACGTGCCGTTCGAGAGGCTGGTCGACCGGCTCGGCGCCGGCCGCTCGCTGGCCCGCCAGCCGCTCTTCCAGGTGATGCTGGCCTTCCAGAACAACGCCGGGGCCCGCCCCGAGCTGCCCGGGATCACCGCCGAGGTGAGCCCGGTCGGCAACGGCACCGCCAAGTTCGACCTGGCCTTCGAACTCGTCGAGCAGTACGGCGCGTCGGGCGAGCCGGACGGCCTCACCGGCACCCTGGAGTACAGCACCGACCTGTTCACCGAGCGGACCGCGCAGGGCCTGGCGGACCGCCTGGCGCACCTGCTGCGGCTGCTGACCGGCGAGCCCGACCGGCCGCTCAGCGGCCTGGACGCCCTGCTGCCCGAGGAGCGCGAGCGGCTGCTCGGCTCCTGGAGCGGGGCCGCCACGCCGACCACCGTCGGCGCGGTCCGGCTGCCGGAGCTGTTCCAGGCCCAGGCCCGGCGCGCGCCCGAGCGGCCCGCGCTGCGCTGGTTCGAGGACGGCGCGGTGCGCACCGAGCTCGGCTACGGCGAGCTGAACGAGCGCGCCAACCGGCTCGCCCACCACCTGATCGCCCTGGGCGCGGGCCCCGGACGGATCGTCGCCCTGGCGCTGCCGCGCACGGTCGACGCGGTCGTCGCGGTGCTCGCGGTCCTCAAGACCGGCGCGGCCTACCTGCCCGTCGACCCGGCGTACCCGCGCGAGCGGATCGCCTACCTGCTGGCGGACTCCGGTCCGCTGGCGGTGCTCAGCCACGGCTCGGTGGCCGGGCGGCTGCCCGAGCAGCCCGCCGCGCCGGTGCTGCTGCTGGACGACCCGGCGACCACCGCCGCGATCGCCGGCTCCCCCGGGCACGACCCGCAGGACGCCGAGCGGACCACCCCGCTGGGGCCCGACCACCCGGCGTACGTGATCTACACCTCCGGCTCCACCGGCCGCCCCAAGGGCGTGCTGGTGCCGCACCGGGCGGTGGCCGCGCTGGCCGCCGAACACGACCGGTTCGGCGTCGGTGAGGGCACCCGGCTGCTGCAGTTCGCCTCGTTCAGCTTCGACGCCGCCGCCTGGGAGCTGCTCACCGCGCTGCTCAACGGCGCCGTCCTGGTGCTGGCCGCCGAGGCCGACCGGGCGCCCGGCGAGCCGCTCGCCCAGCTGGTCGCCGAGGCGGGCGTCGAGGTGGTCTGCCTGCCGCCGACGGTGCTCGCCGCCTGGCCGGTCGGGCTGCCGATGCCCGAGGGGCTGACCCTCATCACGGCCGGCGAGGCCTGCCCGCCCGAGCTGGTCGAGCGGTGGTCCGCGGGCCGGCGGATGCTCAACGCGTACGGCCCGACCGAGACCACGGTCTGCGCCACCGTCAGCGAACCACTGGCCGGAGCGGTCAAGCCGCCGATCGGCCGACCGCTGGCCGGCGCCCGGGTGTACGTGCTGGACGAGGCGCTGCGGCCGGTCCCGCCGGGCGTGATCGGCGAGCTGTACGTGGCCGGCGCCGGGGTGGCCCTCGGCTACCTGCACCGGCCGGAGCTCACCGCCCAGCGCTTCACCGCCGACCCGTACGGCGGCCTGAACGACCGGATGTACCGCACCGGGGACCTGGTCCGCTGGACGGCCGACGGCCAGCTGGACTACGTCGGCCGGGTCGACGAGCAGGTCAAGCTGCGCGGCTTCCGGATCGAGCTCGGCGAGATCGAGACCGCTCTGCTCGCTCAGCCGGGCGTCGAGCAGGCCGCCGCGGTGGTCCGTGAGGACCGCCCCGGCGACAAGCGGCTGGTCGCCTACGTGACCCCGGCCGGCCTGCCGGTCGGCGAGCTGCGGGCGGCGCTCGCGGCGGAGCTGCCGGACTACCTGGTGCCCTCGGCGTTCGTCCCGCTGGAGACCCTGCCGCTGACCGGCAACGGCAAGCTGGACCGCCGGGCGCTGCCCGCGCCCGACTACGCCGCCGCCTCCACCGGCCGGGCCCCCGCCGACGCCCGGGAGGCCGCGTTCTGCGCGGTCTTCGCTGAGGTGCTCGGACTGCCCGAGGTCGGCGCCGACGACGGGTTCTTCGACCTGGGCGGCGACAGCATCGTCTCCATCCAGCTGGTCAGCCGGGCCCGCGCGGCCGGGCTGGTGGTCACCGCGCAGGACGTCTTCACCCACCGGACCCCGGCGGCGCTGGCCGTGGTGGCCCGTGACGGCGAGGGCGAGGGGGTGCCGGTCACGGTCGGCACCGACGACGGCGTCGGCCCGCTCGGCCAGCTGCCGATCGGGCACTGGCTGCGCGAACTCGGCGGGCCGGTGGACGGCTTCCACCAGGCCGTCCTGGTCCGCACCCCGGCCGACGCCACCCGGGAGTCGCTGACCGCCGCCCTGCAGGCCGTGCTGGACCACCACGACGGGCTGCGGATGCGGCTGCTGCCGGACTGGTCGCTGCTGATCACCGAGGCCGGCACGGTGGACGCCGCCGCCCTGCTGCGGGTCATCGACGGCCCGGCGCCCGACTGGCCGGCCGAGGCGGTCGCGGCCCGGCAGCGGCTGGTGCCGTGGGAGGGCGTGATGGTTCAGGCGCTCTGGCACCGGGGCACCGGGGAACTGCTGCTCACCCTGCACCACCTCGTGGTGGACGGGGTGTCCTGGCGGGTGCTGCTGCCCGACCTGGCCCGCGCCCACGGCGCCGTCCGGGCGGGCGAGCCGGTGCGGCTGCAACCGGTCGGCACCTCGCTGCGGCACTGGTCCGGACTGCTGGAGCGCACCGCGGCCGAGCCCGGGACGCGCGCCCAACTCGACTGGTGGCGCGCCGAGTCGGCCGCGGCCGAGGCCCCGCTGGGGCACCGGGCCGCCGACCCGGCGGTGGACACCTTCGCCACCGCCCGGACGCTGCACCTGGTCCTGGACGCCGACACCACGGCGGCGCTGCTCACCGAGGTCACCGGGGCGTTCCACGCCGAGGTGAACGACGTGCTGCTGACCGCCCTGGCGCTCGCCGTCGCCGACTGGCGGCGCCGCACCGGGCGGCCGGAGGGGCCGGTCCCGGTCGAGCTGGAGGGCCACGGGCGCGAGGAGTTCGCCCCCGGCGTGGACCTCTCCCGCACGGTCGGCTGGTTCACCACCGCCTACCCGCTGCGGCTGGACCCGGGCGCGGTGGACCTCGCCGAGGCACTGGCCGGCGGTCCCGCCGCCGGGCACAGCCTCAAGCTGGTCAAGGAGCACCTGCGGATGGTGCCCGCGCACGGGCTCGGCTGGGGCCTGCTGCGGTATTTGGACGGGCACGGCTCGGACGGCGGGAGCGCCGAGGAGCTGTCCGGCACCGCCCGGCCGCAGCTCGGCTTCAACTACCTGGGCCGGCTGCCCGCGCCCACCGGCGAGGACTGGTCGCTGACCGGGCAGTCCGCCGCCCTGGCCGCCGGGGCCGACCCGGGGATGCCGCTGCCGCACGTCCTGGACGTCAACGCGGTGACCGAGGACGGCCCGGACGGACCCCGGCTCAGCGCCCGCTGGACCTGGGCCGGCCAGGCCATGGCGCAGACCGACGCCGAGGACCTCGCCGAGGGCTGGTTCGCCGCCCTGCGGGCCCTGGTGCGGCACACCCGGGAGCCGGGCGCCGGCGGCTGGACGCCGTCCGACCTCGACCTGGTGGCACTCAGCCAGGACGAGATCGACGAATTCGAGGACGAGATGGACGACTGGGGGGACGAGCTGTGACCACGGCCTCGGCCGAGCCCCGCACCGGGCGACGACCCGCGCGGAGCTCCAATCTGAGCGACATCCTGCCGGTCGCACCGCTGCAGGAAGGACTGATGTTCCACGCGCAGTACCACCGCGAGGAACTCGACGTCTACACCGTGCAGTTGGTGCTGGACCTGGCCGGCGAGCTGGACCCGGCGCGGCTGCGCGGCGCGGTCGGCGCCCTGCTGGAGCGCCACCCCAACCTGCGGGCGGCCTTCCGCTACCGCAAGAACGGCGACCCGGTGCAGATCGTGCCGCGCGAGGTCCCGCTGGACTGGCGGGAGGTCGACCTGCGGGCCGTCCCCGCCGCCGCCCGGGAGACCGAGAGCGAGGAGCTCTGCCGACGCGACCGGCTGCGCCCCTTCGACCTGGCCCGCCCGCCGCTGCTGCGCTTCAGCCTGCTGCGGCTGGCCGACCGGCAGCACCGGCTGGTGCTGACCTCCCACCAGATCGTCTTCGACGGCTGGTCCATGCCCATCGTGGTGCGCGAGCTGTTCGCCTGCTACGCCGACGGCGGCGTCTCGCTGCCCCGCCCCGCCCCGTACAAGTCCTACCTGGCCCACCTGGCCCGGCAGGACCGCGCGGCGGCCGAGGCGGCCTGGACGGCCGCGCTGGAGGGCTTCACCGAGCCCACCCGGCTGTCCGGCGCGGCCGGCGCCCCGGAAGCACCGAGGGGCATGCCCGGCGAGCACGCCGTGGAGCTCGACGCGCAGGAGTTCGCCGCGCTCACCGGCTGGGCCCGCAGCCGCGGCCTGACCGTCAACACCGTGGTGCAGGGCGCCTGGGCGACCGTCCTGGGCACCCTGACCGGACTGCGCGACATCGTCTTCGGCGGCACCGTCTCCGGCCGCCCGCCGGAGCTGCCCGGGGTCGAGGGCATGGTCGGGCTGTTCATCAACACCCTGCCGGTCCGGGTCGACCTGGACCCGGCGCAGAGCTTCACCGACCTGCTGTCCGCCCTCCAGGACCGCCAGTCCCTGCTGCTCCCGCACCAGCACCTCGGCCTCAACACCATCCAGCGCCTCGCCGGGGTCGGCGACCTCTTCGACAGCGTGCTGGTCTTCGAGAACTACCCGCTCGACCCCGAGGCGCTGGCCGGCGAGGTCGCCGGGCTGCGGCTGACCGGCCTGCGGGCCGGCGACGCCAACCACTACCCGCTCAGCCTGATGGCCCTGCCCGGCGAGCGGCTGCGGCTCCAGATCGGCTACGACACCGCCCGGTTCACCCCGGCCGAGGCCGCCGTCGTCGCCGAGCGGCTGCTGCACGTGCTGCGCACCGCCCGGGCCGAGCCGGACCGCCCGCTCGGGCGGCTGGACCTCCTGCTGCCCGGCGAGAGCACCCGGCTGGCCGTCCCCGCCCCCGAGCCGGCCGAGACCGACCCGTGGACGGACGTGGTGGCACGGGTCCAGGAGTTCGCCCGCACCACCCCGGCCGCGATCGCCGTATCCGACGGCACCGAGCGGCTCGACTACCGCGAGCTGGCCGGCCGGGCCGGCGCCCTCTCCCGGGCGCTGGTCGCCGCCGGCGCCGGGACCGGACCGGTCGGCGTGCTGGCCCAGCCCGGCTGCGGCTTCGTCACCGCCGTGCTCGGCGTGCTCGGCGCCGGCGCCGCCTGGCTGCCGCTGGACGTCGCCGCACCGGTCAAGCGCGGCGCCGTCCTGGCCGGCGAGGCGCGCATCAGCGCCCTGCTGGCCGGCCCCGGCGAGCGCGCCATGGCCGCCGAACTGCTGGCCGAGGCCGGACTGGACGTCCCGGTGCTGGAGCTGGGCACGGACACCGCCAAGCGGCTGCCCGCCCCGCGCGGCACCGGCGACGACCTGGCGTACGTCATCTTCACCTCGGGCTCCACCGGCCGCCCCAAGGGCGCCATGGTGCACCGGGCGGGCATGGTCAACCACCTGTTCGCCAAGATCGCCGACCTCGAACTGGACGAGCACACCGTGCTGGTCCACAACGCCCCGGTCACGTTCGACATCTCGGTCTGGCAGATGCTCTCCGCGCTGGTCGTCGGCGGGCGGCTGCGGGTCACCGGCCGCGAACTCGCCGCCGACCCCCAGGCGTTGTTCGGCCTGGTCGCCCCCGAGGGGGTCACCGTGCTGGAGGTCGTCCCCTCGCTGCTGCGGGCCGCCCTGGACAGCTGGGACGACGGCGCCCGGCCGCCCGTCCTGGACGGGCTGCGCAAGCTGGTCGTCACCGGCGAGGCACTGCCCGCCGACCTGGCGCACCGCTGGTTCGCCCGCTACCCGGCGATCCCGCTGGTCAACGCGTACGGGCCGACCGAGTGCTCGGACGACGTCACCCACGCCGTGATCGGTTCTCCGGCCGAGCTGGACTCCGTCCGGGCCCCGATCGGCCGGGCGGTGCGCGGCACCGGCCTGTACGTCCTGGACGACGCGCTGCGCCCCGTCCCGGACGGCGTCCCCGGCGAGCTGTACGTGGGCGGGCGCGGCGTCGGCCGCGGCTACCTGGACCAGCCCGGCCGCACCGCCGCGGTGTTCGTCGCCGACCCGTTCAGCCCGCTGCCCGGCGCCCGGATGTACCGCACCGGCGACCGGGTGATCCGGCGGCCGGACGGCCAGCTGGAGTTCCTGGAGCGGGTCGACCACCAGGTCAAGATCCGCGGCCACCGGATCGAGCCCGGCGAGGTCGAGGCCGCGCTGCGCTCGATCGACCGGATCGGCGACGCCGTGGTGGTGGTCCGCCGCGGCGGGGCCGGCGACGCCCGGCTGGTCGGCTACGTCACCGGCGACCTCGACCCGGCCTGGGGCCGGGCGGCGGCCGCCGCGATCCTGCCCGAGTACATGGTGCCCTCCGCCCTGGTGGTGCTGGACGCCCTGCCGCTGACCCCCAACGGCAAGGTGGACCGCAAGGCACTGCCCGAGGCCGACCTGGCCGCCTCGACCGGCCGCGGCCCGCGCACCCCCCAGGAGGAGGTGCTGTGCGCCGCCTTCGCCGAGGTGCTCGACCTGCCCGGGGTCGGCATCGACGAGGACTTCTTCCAGCTCGGCGGCCACTCGCTGCTCGCCACCCGGCTGGTCAGCCGGGTGCGTACGCTGCTCGGCGCCGAACTGGCGATCCGCACCCTGTTCGAGGCCCCCACGGTGGCCGCGCTGGCCGGCCGGCTCACCCAGGACGCCGTCCGCCCCGCGCTGACCGCCGGGGAGCGCCCGGAGCTGCTGCCGCTGTCGTACGCCCAGCAGCGGCTCTGGTTCCTGGACCGGCTGGAGGGCCCCTCCGCCACCTACAACCTGCCCTGGACGCTGCGGCTGCGCGGACCGCTGGACCGCGCCGCGCTGACCGCCGCGCTCACCGACGTGGTCGAGCGGCACGAGAGCCTGCGCACCGTCTTCCCGGACCGCGACGGGCTGCCGTACCAGCGCGTCCTGTCGGTCGGCGAGGCCGCCGTCGAGCTGCCCGTCCGCGAACTGGCCGAGAGCGAACTGGACCGGGCCGCCGCGGAGTTCGCCACCGGCAGCTTCGACCTGGCGAACCGGCCGCCGATCCGCGCCACCCTGCTCGCGGCCGGCCCCGAGGACCACCTGCTGGTCGTGGTGATCCACCACATCGCCGGGGACGGCTGGTCCAACGGCCCGCTCACCCGCGACCTCTCCACCGCCTACGCCGCCCGGCTGGCCGACCGCGCCCCCGCCTGGACGCCGCTGCCGGTGCAGTACGCCGACTACGCGCTCTGGCAGCGCGAACTGCTCGGCGAGGAGGGCGACCAGGAGTCCCTCATCGCCCGCCAGACCGCCTACTGGAAGGAGCAGTTGGCCGGAATCCCCGACGAGCTCCAGCTCCCGGTGGAGACCGCCCGCCGGGCCACCACCGGCTACCGCGGCGCGAGCGTGAGCTTCGCCGTCCCGGCCGAGCTCCACCGGCGGGCGGTCGCGCTGGCCCGGCAGAGCGGGGCCAGCCTGTTCATGGTGCTCCAGGCCGCCCTGGCCACCCTGTACGGCCGGCTCGGGGCGGGCGAGGACATCCCGCTCGGCACCCCGATCGCCGGCCGTACCGACGACGCCCTGGACGACCTGGTCGGGATGTTCGTCAACACCCTGGTGCTGCGCACCGACCTGTCCGGCGCCCCGACCTTCCGCGAACTGCTGGACCGGGTCAAGGCCACCGACCTGGCCGCCTACGCCCACCAGGACCTGCCGTTCGAGAAGCTGGTCGACGCCCTCGGCCCCGAGCGCGCCCCGGCCCGCAACCCGCTGTTCCAGACCCTGCTGGCGCTGCACAACAACGCCGCCGCCCGGCTGGAGCTGCCCGGCATCACCGCCGAGGCGGGCGCGGCCGAGCTGGGCGTGGCCCGGCTCGACCTCTGCTTCGAACTCGTCGAACTCCCCGGGCCGGACGGCCCCGGCGGGCTGGACGGCCGGCTGGAGTACAGCACCGACCTGTTCAGCGCGGCCGGCGCCCAGCGCCTCGCCGACCGGCTGGTGCACCTGCTGGGCGCCCTGGTCGACCAGCCGGACCGGCCGATCGTTGCCGCACCGGTGCTGCTGCCCGGCGAGCAGGAGGAACTGCTGACCATCGGGACCGGCGCCGACGCCCTGACCAGCGAGCGGACGCTGGCCGAACTGCTGGAGGCCGCGGCGGACGCCGACCCGGCCGCGGTCGCACTCGAATTCGCCGACCGGCGGCTCGACTTCGCCGAACTGCACCGTCGGGCCAACCGGCTCGCCCGCACCCTGGTCGCCCAGGGCGCGGCGCCGGACCGGCTGGTGGCGATCGCCCTGCCGCGCTCGGTCGACCTGGTGGTCGGCGCACTCGCGGTGATCAAGAGCGGCGCCGCCTACCTGCCGATCGACCCGTCCTACCCGGCCGACCGGATCGCCGGCATGGTCAAGGACGCCCGGCCGGTGCTGACCGTCACCACGGCCGAGGTGGCCGCCGCCGTCCCCGGCCTGGACGCCGGCCCGCTCCTGCCGCTCGACGACCCGGCCACCCGCGCCCTGGTCGACGGCCAGCCGGCACACCACCTGAGCCCGGCCGAACTGGCCGCGCCGGTACGGCCCGAGCACGCCGCGTACGTCATCTACACCTCGGGCTCCACCGGCCGCCCCAAGGGCGTCGTGGTGCCGCGCGGTGCGCTGGTCAACCACCTGCTGGACCTGGCGGGCCGGCTCGACCTCACCGCCGGGCGCACCCTGCTGGCCGTCACCACCTTCGGTTTCGACATCGCCAACCTGGAGCTGCTGGCCCCGCTGCTCGGCGGCGCCCGGCTGGTGGTCGCCCCCCTGGAGACGGTCCGCGACCCAGAGCTGCTCGCCGGACTGATCGGCAGCAGCCGGCCGGACGTCCTCCAGGCCACCCCGACGCTGTGGCACACCCTGGTCACCACCAGGCCGGAGTCGCTGGTCGGCCTGCACGTCCTGACCGGCGGCGAGGCGCTGCCCCCGGTCCTGGCCGCGGCGCTGACCGGCGCCGCCGCGAGGGTCGGCAACCTGTACGGGCCGACCGAGGCCACCATCTGGTCGCTGGCCGCGGACGTCCTGCCCGGCCAGGACGGCACCCCGCCGATCGGCCGGCCGCTGGCCGGCAACCAGGTCCGGCTGCTGGACGCGGCGCTGCGCCCGGTGCCCCCGGGGGTGGTCGGCGAGCTGTACCTGTCCGGCGCCGGCCTGGCCCGGGGCTACCTCGACCGCCCCGGGCTGACCGCCGAACGCTTCACCGCCGACCCGTACGGGCCGCCCGGCTCCCGGACGTACCGCACCGGGGACCTCGCCCGCTGGCGGCCGGACGGCTCGGTCGACTACCTCGGCCGGGTGGACCACCAGGTGAAGATCCGCGGCTTCCGGATCGAACTCGGTGAGATCGAGGCCGTGTTGACCGACCATCCGCTGGTCGGACAGGCCGCGGTGATCGACCGGGAGGACTCGCCCGGCGAACGCAGGCTGGTCGCCTACCTGGTGCCCGCCGGCCCCGAACGTCCCGAACCCGCCGTGCTGCGCGCCCACTTGGCGGCCGTGCTGCCGGAGTACATGCTCCCGGCCGGCTACGTCCCGCTGGACGCGCTGCCGCTCACCCCGAACGGCAAGGTGGACCGCAAGGCGCTGCCCGCACCCGGGGCCGGCGACCGGGCGGTGGCCCGTTCGCACGGCCGCGCCCCCAGCGGGCCGGTGGAACTCGCGCTCGGCCGGGTGTTCGCCGAGGTGCTCGGCCTGGACGGGGTCGGGGCCGAGGACGGCTTCTTCGAGCTGGGCGGCGACAGCCTGAAGTCCATCCAGCTGGTCACCCGGGCCCGCGCGGCCGGGCTGTCGCTCACCCCCGCCGACGTCTTCGCGCACCGCACCGTGGCCGGGCTGGCCCTGGTGGCCGGCACGGTCGACGGCACCGGTGTGCCCGAGGATCCGTTCGCGCCCGTCCTGGCCGTCCGCCCGACCGGCACCGGCCGGCCGCTGTTCTGCGTGCACGGCGCCGTCGGACTCGGCTGGCCGTTCCTGACCCTCGCCGCGGAAATTGACGCGGACATTCCCGTGTACGCTTTCCAGGCGGCCGGGGTGCGTTCCTCGGAAAAGGCCCCGGAGTCCGTCCGAGAAATCGCCGGAAAATATCTCGGCGAAATGCTGGAAATCCAGCCGCAGGGGCCTTATCGTATTCTCGGCTGGTCGTTCGGAGGGGTTGTCGCCCACGAGATCGCCGTCCAGCTGCAGGCCCGCGGCGAACAGGTCGAACTGCTCGCCGACCTGGACGGCTACCCCGGCAGCGGCTCGCCCGCCGAGGACGCGCCGGACGACGCGGCCGTCCTGACCGAACTGCTCGAACGGGCCGGCCTCCCCGGCGACGGCCCGGTCGACCTCGCCATCGCCCGCGAACGCCTCGCCGAGGCCGGCAACGCGCTCGCGGAACTGGACGAGACCGAGCTGGTCAGGCTGCTCGGGGTGATCCGCACCCACAGCCTGCTGGGCGACGCCCACCGGCCCGGCCACTACCGGGGCGACCTGCTCCTGTTCACGGCCACCCGCGGCCTCGCCCCCGGCGACCCGGACGCGGAGTCCTGGCGGGAGCACGTGACCGGCCGCATCCTCCGGCACCCGGTCGACAGCGACCACGACTCGATGCTCGAACCGGCGCCGGCCGCATTCATCGGAAAGACCCTGTCGGCCGTCCTGGCATAGCCATCCTGGAATGGCCGACCTGAAATGGCCCTGAACTGGCCACCCTGAAAGAACCGGCGGCCGCCCCGGAAATTCCATCCCGGGGGCACTGCGCCCGGAACCGGACGATTTCCGGGAACTCCGAAAGGACCGAGAAATCATGAGCAATCCGTTCGACGACGAGCAGGGCACCTTCCTCGTCCTCGCCAACCACGAGAACCAGCACAGCCTCTGGCCCGCCTTCGCCGAGGTCCCGGCCGGCTGGCGGACCGTCAAGGGCGCGAGCACCCGGCAGGAGGCGCTGGACCACATCGAGCGCACCTGGACCGACCTGCGCCCGCAGAGCCTGATCGACGCCACCGCCTGAGCACCCACTCACCCAACACACCTCTGGAGCACCCCATGAGCACCGTCGCCATCAACGAGCCCAAGGTCCGCGAGATCGTCGCCGACTGCCTCGACCTCGAGCTCGACGAGCTCACCCTCACCGACCACTTCATCGACCACTACGGCGCCGACTCGCTGAACGCCATCGAGGTCCTGGCCCGCCTGGAGAAGGAGTTCCACGTCACCATCCCCCAGGAGGAGCTGCCCAACATGGTCAACCTGGCCGCCGTGCTGGAGGTCCTCTCCCGGGCGACCGCCCGATGAGCGAGCCGCAGCGCGTGGTGGTGACCGGCATCGGCGTCCTGTCGAGCATCGGCAACGGCGTGGAGGAGTTCACCTCGGCCCTGCGCGAGGGCCGCTGCGGCGCCGGTCCGATCACCAGCTTCGACACCACGGGCTTCCTGCGCACCAACGGCCACGAGGTCGACGGCTTCGAGCCGGAGCAGTGGATCCGCCGCCTCGCGGTCGAACAGCTCGGCCGCGCCACCCAGTTCGCCGTCGCGGCGGCCCGGATGGCCGTCCAGGACGCCGGCCTCGACGAGCAGGAGCTCGCCGGACTGCGCGCCCAGATCACCATCGGCACCACCGACGGTGAGGCCCCCGAGCTGGACAAGCTGATGGCGGAGTCCGTCGCGAAGGGGCCGGAGCACCCGGCCGACCAGCTGGTGGCCGGCCGCCTGCCGGCCCACCAGCTGGCCCTGGCGATCGCCCGGGAGCTGCGGCTCCCCCGGGTCGTCCCGGCCGTCCTCGGCACCGCCTGCGCGGCCGGCAACTACGCGATCGGCGACGGCTTCGACGCGGTGCGCACCGGCGAGGCGGACATCGCCGTCGTCGGCGGCGCGGACGCGATCTGCCGCCGCACCTTCGCCGGGTTCAGCCGGCTCGGCCTGGTCTCCTCCGACGTCTGCCGTCCGTTCGACGCCGACCGCGAGGGGCTGCTCACGGCCGAGGGCGCGGGGGTTCTCGTCCTGGAGACGCTGGAGTCCGCCAGGCGCCGCGGCGCCCGGATCTACGCCGAACTGCTCGGCTACGGTCTCAACTGCGACGCCCACCACCCGACCGCGCCCGACCAGGCGAGCGTCGCCCGCTGCATGGAGCTGGCGCTCGCCGACGCCGGGGTCAAGGCGGCCGAGGTGGACCTCGTCTCCGCCCACGGCACCGGCACCCCCACCAACGACATCACCGAGACCCGCGCGATCCGCGAGGTCTTCGGCGACACCCCGCCGCGCACCGTCGCCCTCAAGGCGATGCTCGGCCACTCGATGGGCGCGGCGAGCGCGCTCGGCGCGGCCGCCTCGGCGCTCGCGCTGACCCACGGGTTCGTCCCGCCCACCGTCAACCACCGCACCACCGACCCCCAGTGCCAGATCGACTGCGTGCCCAACCACTCCGTCCCCGCGGACCTCCGGGTGGTGGTCAACAACGGACTGGCCTTCGGCGGCAACAACGCCTCCGTCGTCCTGGGGCGCCATGACGAGGAGCCCAGCCGATGAGCGAGCGCAGCGAGCGAGCCATCGAGAGGAGCGCGTGGGCGATTGCCCCCGCCGAGCGCAGCGAGCGAACCATCGAGAGGTGCGCATGAGTGCGACCACGATCCACCGGGACCGGCCGCTGATCACCGCGTGGTCCGCCGTCTCCCCGTTCGGCCTCGGCCGCGACGCGTTCGCGGCCGGGGTCGGCCGGGGGGAACCGGCCCACGAGGTACCCGACTTCGACACCCGCAAGGTGCTCGGCAAGGCCGGCACCCGCACCTTCGACCGGGCCACCGGCCTGGTCGTCACCGCCGTCCGCGAACTCCTCGGCGAGGCCGAGGCCGCGCAGAGCCCGATCGCCACCGGCGGCGGCACCGCCCTCGTCCTCGGCACCACCCTCGGCAGCGCCCAGAGCGCGGCCGGGTTCAGCCGGGCCTCCTTCGAGGGCGACAAGCCCTACGACGTGCCCGCCCAGCTGATGCCCAACGTGCTGATGAACGGCCCGGCCGCGGCCACCGCCATCCGCTTCGACCTCAAGGGCCCCAACACCACCCTGGCCGGCGGCGCCGCCGGCGGACTGCTCGCCCTCGGCTACGCCCGCCGCCTGCTGGCGGCCGGCCGCGCCGAACGCGCCGTGGTCGGCGCGGTGGAGGAGCAGTCCGAGGCCCGCGAGTGGCTGGCCGGCGACCACGACCAGCCGACCGGCGAGGGCAGTGCCGTGCTGCTGGTGGAGACCGCGCGGACGCTGCCGCCCGGTCGCCGGGTGCTGGCCGAACTGCTGGCTCTGGACGTCCGGTTGGACGTCGACGACGACCCGCAGGCGGCCCTGGCCGCCACCGTCCGCGACGCCCTCGCCCAGGCCGACGCGACACCCGACCAGGTCTGGGCCGCGGCCGTCACCGGGCAGCCGGCCGAGGCACAGCTCGCCGAACTGGTCGGCGCCGAGGCCGTCAGCCGGATCCGCACGGCTGAACTCCTCGGCGACACCGGCTCCGCGGGCACCGTCTTCTCCCTCACCACCGTCCTGTCCCTGGCCGAGCACGACCCCGCGGCCGCCGGCCGCCTCGCCGTGATCGCCTCGCTCGACCACCAGGGCCTGGCCGCCTGCGCCGTCCTGCGCCTCACCGGCGGTGGCCGATGAGCACCCCGGGCATCGCCCTGATCAGCGGCGGCTCCCGCGGCATCGGCAAGGCGGCGGCCCTGCGACTGGCCGCCGAGGGCTACGCGATCAGCTTCTGCTACCAGTCCGACCAGCAGGCCGCGGACCTCCTGGCCAAGGAACTCGACGCCCTCGGCGTCGGCGTCCTGGCCGTGAAGGTCGACGTCACCGACGCCGCCGCGGTCCGGGCCTGGGTCACCCGCACCGAGGAGGAGCTCGGCCCGATCACCGTCGCCGTCGCCAGCGCCGGCATCACCCGGGACAAGCCCCTGCTGCTGATGGCCGACGAGGACTGGCGGTCCGTCACCGACACCAACCTGAACGGCACCGCCAACCTGTGCCGCGCGGTGGCCTTCCCGATGGTCAAGCGCCGCGGCGGCTCGATCATCACCCTCTCCTCGGTCTCCGGCGTCTACGGCAACCCCGGCCAGAGCAACTACGCGGCCTCCAAGGCCGGCATCATCGCGCTCACCCGCGCCCTGGCCAAGGAGGTCGGCCGGTACGGGGTCCGGGTCAACGCGGTCGCCCCCGGAATGATCGAGACCGACATGACCTCGGTGCTCACCGACAACCAGCGCACCGACGCGCTCAAGCACATCCCGCTCGGCCGTTTCGGCACGGCGGACGAGGTGGCCGACTCGGTCGCCTTCCTGGCGGGCCCGCGATCCGCCTACCTCACCGGCTCGGTCCTGCAGATCGACGGCGGAATCGTCCTGTGACCAGACGCACCAGACGCACCGTCAACTTCGATTAGGAGATACGACCATGACCATCCCCGCCGTGCGCACCTTCGACAACCACACCCCGCTGGTCGACACCGAGCTGCTCCCCGGCCGTGGCAGCGGCGTCAGCGCCGCCCACCGGATGTACGAGCACCTCATCGGCATCTGGGCCACCGGTGTCATCGAGGCCGCCCACGACCTCGGCGCCTTCACCGCCCTGATCAGCGGCCCGGCCACGGCCGGCGAGCTGTCCACCCGTCTCGGCACCGACCTGCGCGCCACCCGCGTCCTGCTGGACGGCCTGGCCGCCTACGACGTGGTCGAGCGCAGCCGCGCGGCGGACGGCCAGGCGGTCTACACCCTGCCACCGGAGATGCACGACATCTTCGCCCCCGAGGGCCTGTACAGCCTGGTCGGCAAGATCCGGCACGACCGCAACGTGGCCTGGGGCGCCTGGCGCAACCTGGCCACCAACGTCCGCACCGGCGCCCGCAACTCCGAGGGCTCCCAGCAGCTCAACCAGATCTCCGAGGAGGACTACACCTCCCTGGTCCGCGGCATCAACTTCTGGGCGCCGCCGATCGCCGCCACCCTCGCCACCGCGCTGCGCGAGCAGGGCTGGACCGACGGCACCGGCCGTACCCTGCTCGACGTCGGCTGCGGCACCGGCATCTACAGCCAGCTGCTGCTCCAGGAGTTCAGCGGCCTCAACGCCCGGGCCCTGGACGCCGAGCGGATCATCCCGATCGCGAACGCCCAGGCCCACCGCCTCGGGGTCGCCGAGCGCTTCAACCCGGAGGTCGTCGACTTCTGGGCGGACGACTGGGGCACCGGCGTCGACGTCGCCCTGTTCGTCAACATCTTCCACCTGCAGACCCCCGAGTCGGCCCGCGAGCTGCTGCTCCGCTCGGCCAAGGCGCTCACCGAGGACGGTGTGATCGCGATAGCCGACCACATCGTCGACGAGGACAGCACCGACGGGAACACCCAGAACCGCTTCTTCCGGCTGTTCGCCGCCTCCATGCTCGCCACCGGCGGCGGTGACGCCTTCACCGTGCACGACTACGACCAGTGGCTGGCCGACGCCGGCCTGCGCAGGGTCGCCCTGCTGGACACCCCGATGCACCGCCTGCTGCTCGTCAAGCACGCCTGACGCCTGACGCCTGACGCCTGACGCCTGACGCCCGACCCCAGCGCCGCCAACCCCCCTCGACGGCCCCGACGCACCGCGTCGGGGCCGTCGGGGTTCCCGCACCAGGAGGCCCAGATGCCCGTCCAGCCCGTCCAGCCCGAACGGCCCGCCCTCTTCCGCACCGACCGGACCGACCTGACCCCGGAGGAGATCGCCGCCCTCACCGTGCTGCTCCTGCGAAGAGCCCGCAGTGCCGCCGCCCCGGCGCCCCGCCCCGCCCGCCGCACCGTCCGCTGGCACGACGTCTCGCTCCGGCCCCCCGTCCCCACCACGTCATGGCAGATCGTCGCCTGACCCCACTCCCCGCCGGCCCCGCCCCCGCCGGGGCCGGCCCCGCCGACCCCGCCCCCGCCGACCCCGCCCCCGCCGGGGCCGGCCGGTCAGCCGCGGGAGAGGCGCTCGGTGAGGCGGGACTTGGCGGCGGGCCACTCGCCGGCGAGCATCGAGAAGTAGGCGGTGTCGCGCCAGGTGCCGGTGGGCCGGAGGCGGTGCCGGCGGTGGACGCCCTCGAACTGGGCGCCGAGGCGCAGGACGGCGTTGCGGGAGCGCTCGTTGTCGGCGTCGGTCTTCCAGTAGACGCGGCCCATGCCGAGGTCCTCGAAGGCGTGGGTGAGCAGCAGCAGCTTGGCCTCGGTGTTGACGGCGGTGCGCCAGTAGGAGCGGCCGTAGAAGGTGGCGCCGATCTCGAGGGACTCGTTCCGGGTGCTGATGTCGTGGTAGCCGGTGATGCCGACGGCGGTGCCGGTGGTGAGGTCGACGGCGGCGAAGTAGACGCACTCGCCGGTGGCGGCCTCGGCGATGCGGGCGTCGAGGTCCTGGCCGAGGTCCTCCTCGGTGGCCGGCGGGAGGGACATGGTCCAGCGCCAGACCTCGGGGTCGGGGCCGACGGTGGCCCAGAGGTCGGCGGTGTGCCGGTGCTCCAGCGGCTCCAGGCGGATGTGCCTGCCGGTGAGGGTGACGGGTGCGGGCTGCTTCGCGGTCATGCCCAGAACGTAGCGCTACTCTGCACTAGAGGCAATGCGTTTATGCACTAGTTCAATTGTCTCGACGTGGCGCAGAACGAAGGGCCCCGCGGGACGGCGTCCCGCGGGGCCCTTCGTGGAGAGCGGTCAGGTGAGCGATCAGATGAACGAGTTGATCTGGATCGTCTCGTCCCGGCCCGGGCCGACACCGATGGCGGAGATCGGCGCGCCCGACATCTCCTCCAGCGCCTTCACGTAGGCCTGGGCGTTCTTCGGCAGCTCGGCGAAGGTCTTCGCCTTGCTGATGTCCTCGGTCCAGCCCGGCAGCGTCTCGTAGATCGGCTTGGCGTGGTGGAAGTCGGACTGGTTGTACGGGAGTTCCTCGACCCGGCGGCCGTCGATCTCGTACGCGACGCAGACCGGGATCTGCTCCCAGCCGGTCAGCACGTCGAGCTTGGTGAGGAAGAAGTCGGTGAGGCCGTTGACCCGGGTCGCGTAGCGCGCGATGACGGCGTCGAACCAGCCGCAGCGGCGGTCGCGGCCGGTGGTGACGCCGCGCTCGCCGCCGATGCGGCGCAGTGCCTCGCCGTCCTCGTCGAGCAGCTCGGTCGGGAACGGGCCGGAGCCGACGCGGGTGGTGTAGGCCTTGAGGATGCCGATGACCCGGTCGATCTTGGTCGGGCCGATTCCGGCGCCGGTGCAGGCACCGCCCGCGGTCGGGTTCGACGAGGTCACGAAGGGGTACGTGCCGTGGTCGACGTCCAGCAGGGTGCCCTGGCCGCCCTCCAGCAGGACGACCTTGTTCGCCTTGAGGGCCTCGTCCAGGACGAGGGTGGTGTCGGCGAGGAAGGGCTTGATCTTCTCCGCGTAGCCCAGGTACTCCTCGACCACCAGGTCGGCCGGGATGGCGCGGCGGTTGTAGAGCTTGACCAGGATCTGGTTCTTGTCGTGCAGCGCCGCCTCGATCTTCTGGCGCAGGATCGACTCGTCGAACAGGTCCTGGACCCGGATGCCGACGCGGTTGATCTTGTCCGCGTAGGTCGGGCCGATGCCGCGGCCGGTGGTGCCGATCCGGCGCTTGCCGAGGAAGCGCTCGGCGACCTTGTCGATGGTCCGGTGGTACGGGGTGATCAGGTGGGCGTTGCCCGAGACCAGCAGCTTCGAGGTGTCGATGCCGCGCTCGTTCAGGCCGTTGAGCTCGGAGAGCAGCACGCCCGGGTCGATCACGACGCCGTTGCCGATGACCGGAGTCACGTTCGGGCTGAGGATGCCGGAGGGGAGCAGGTGCAGGGCGTACTTCTGGTCGCCGATGACCACCGTGTGACCGGCGTTGTTGCCGCCCTGGTAGCGGACGACGTAGTCGACGGAGCCGCCGAGGAGGTCGGTGGCCTTCCCCTTGCCCTCGTCCCCCCACTGAGCGCCAACGAGCACGAGTGCCGGCACAGGCGTACACCCCTTCCGGTTGGGGCATCCTGCGTAGGCCGCAGTCTGCCCCGAGATAGACGAAGCCCCTGGCGCAATGGCGCAAGGGGCTCTTGCACCGAGAGATTACCTGAGGAAGGACCGGTCGTGTCGTCCCTGTCCACGCCTGCTACCGGCGGTCCCGAGCCCCTTCTGCTGCTGCTCGACCCGGTGGCCCGGCAGACCGACGGGGAGTCGGTGCGGATCGCGAAGGACGTGTTGTGCGGGGGCGCGGACGCCAAGGTGGCCTATCCGGAGAGCCCGTTCGAACTCGACCGGATGCTTTCGCACCGAGGTCGGCGGAGACCGGTGGTGATCGGTTCCGACCTGGCGCTGCAGCGGGTGCTGCAGGCCCTGCACCGGCAGCGTGAGCTGGGTGCCGATCCGGTGGGGATGGTTCCGGTCGGCCGGGCGGAGGAGCTGGCGACGGCCCGCGCGCTCGGCGTGCCGGGGGAGCCGGTGCGGGCGGCGCGGGCGGTGCTGTCGGGCGCGCCGCGCACCTTCGACCTGCTGGTGGACGACGGCGGCGGGGTGGCCCTGGGCGGGGTGCGGATCATCGGTGGCGGCGGGCGCCGGCCGGGGGGCCGTCCGGGTGGCTGGCGTTCGCTATGGGCGAAATTGGCTGCGGCCGAGCAGGCGAACGCACTCACCCCGGAGCCCGTCGACCACAGCGCCCGGGTCCGGGTCGAGGCGGACGGCCGGCTGCTGGCCGACGTGCACCGCCCGGTCCGGCTGGTGCAGGTCTTCCTCCCGGGCGCCGGGGACGCGGCCGGCGCGGGCGTGCTGGAGGTGGTGGTCCGCGGCCCGGGCGCGCTGGTGCGGGCGCGGGCCGCGAGCGTCTCGGTGGTCGGGCGCGGCTTCGGCTACGAGGCGGACGGCCACCCGGTGGGCCCGGTGCGCGCCCGCACCTGGACGGTCCACCCGGGCGCCTGGGGCCTGCTGCTGCCCGCGGCGTGACCTCCGGGTGAACGACGGGTGAGCAGGCTCACGTTCGGGGTCGCCCGCCGATCACCGGTCCGCACACGGAAAGCCCCAACGGGCGCGAACCACAAGGCCAACCGCCGTCCGCCGGAATTCCCCCACCCGAATTCCCGGCCCCGTAAGGGGTTTTGTCTACGCGCGTTACTCCGCGATCCCGGTCCGAACCGGGCCTCCCGGGTTCCGGAAGCCCTGGTCAACTGCCCTAGACTCGAAGGCGTGCCACGTGGTGACGGAAGACTCAACCACGATCTTCTTCCCGGTGAGAAAGGCCCCCAGGACGCTTGCGGCGTCTTCGGAGTCTGGGCTCCCGGCGAGGAGGTCGCCAAGCTCACGTTCTTCGGCCTTTACGCCCTGCAGCACCGCGGTCAGGAATCCGCGGGCATCGCAGTGAGCAACGGCTCCCAGATTCTCGTCTTCAAGGACATGGGGCTCGTCTCCCAGGTCTTCGACGAGGCCTCGCTGGGGTCGTTGCACGGGCATATCGCCGTCGGACACGCCCGCTACTCGACCACCGGTTCCTCGGTCTGGGAGAACGCCCAGCCGACCTTCCGGGCGACCGTGCACGGTTCGCTGGCCCTCGGGCACAACGGAAACCTGGTGAACACCGCCGAACTGGCGGCCATGGTCGCCGAACTGCCCGGCGAGGAGCACGTATCGCGCTCCGGCCGGACCGCCGCGACCAACGACACCGACCTGGTGACCGCCCTGCTGGCCGGCCACCCGGACCTCTCCATCGAGGAGACGGCCAAGGTCGTGCTGCCCAAGGTCAAGGGCGCGTTCTCGCTCGTCTTCATGGACGAGCACACCCTCTACGCCGCCCGCGACCCCCAGGGCATCCGCCCGCTGGTGCTCGGCCGGCTGGAGCGCGGCTGGGTGGTCGCCTCCGAGACGGCGGCGCTGGACATCTGCGGCGCCTCCTTCATCCGCGAGGTCGAGCCGGGCGAGCTGATCGCCATCGACGAGAACGGCATGCGCAGCTCGCGGTTCGCCGAGGCCAAGCCCAAGGGCTGCGTCTTCGAGTACGTCTACCTGGCCCGCCCCGACACCTCCATCGCCGGCCGCAACGTGCACCTCTCCCGGGTGGAGATGGGCCGTCGGCTGGCCGAGGAGGCGCCCGTCGAGGCCGACCTGGTGATAGCCACGCCCGAGTCCGGCACCCCCGCCGCGATCGGCTACGCCGAGGCCAGCGGCATCCCGTACGGCTCCGGCCTGGTGAAGAACGCCTACGTGGGCCGCACCTTCATCCAGCCCAGCCAGACGATCCGCCAGCTCGGCATCCGGCTCAAGCTGAACCCGCTGCGCGAGGTCATCGCCGGCAAGCGCCTGGTGGTCGTGGACGACTCGATCGTCCGCGGCAACACCCAGCGCGCGCTGGTGAAGATGCTCCGCGAGGCGGGCGCCGCCGAGGTGCACATCCGGATCTCCTCGCCGCCGGTGAAGTGGCCCTGCTTCTTCGGCATCGACTTCGCCACCCGCGCGGAGCTGATCGCCAACGGCATGACCATCGAGGAGATCGGTCGCACCCTCGGGGCCGACTCGCTCTCCTACATCTCGATCGACGGCATGATCGAGGCCACCAAGCAGCCCAAGGACAAGCTCTGCCGGGCCTGCTTCGACGGCGAGTACCCGATGGAGCTGCCGGACCCGGCGCTGCTCGGCAAGCTCCTGCTGGAGGCCGAGATCAAGGGCGGCCGGCAGCAGCCCGCCGTCCGCGGCAAGCCGACCAGCGGCAGCGACCTGGACGGCGTCCAGTCGCTGCTCGGCGGGGCGGGCGCGGCCGACGCGCTGCGCCGCCCGTAGGAACGCACGGTGGGGTCCCGCGAACCGGGGCCCCTCCGCCGTTCCACTCCCTTGCTGTAACGAACCGCCCCCACCCTGACCCGAAAGGGCCGCACGCAGTGACCACGAACCAGAACGGTGCCACCTACGCCGCCGCCGGTGTCGACATCGAGGCGGGCGACCGCGCCGTCGAGCTGATGAAGCAGTGGGTGAAGAAGGCCAACCGCCCCGAGGTGGTCGGCGGTCTCGGCGGCTTCGCCGGCCTCTTCGACGTGTCCGCCTTCAAGAACTACGAGCGGCCGCTGCTGGCTTCGGCCACCGACGGCGTGGGGACCAAGGTGGCCATCGCGGCCGCCATGGACAAGCACGACACCATCGGCCACGACCTGGTCGGCATGGTCGTGGACGACATCGTGGTGTGCGGCGCCGAGCCGCTGTTCATGACCGACTACATCTGCGTCGGCAAGGTCGTCCCGGAGCGGGTCGCCTCGATCGTCAAGGGCATCGCCGAGGGCTGCGCGCTGGCCGGCTGCGCCCTGGTGGGCGGCGAGACCGCCGAGCACCCGGGCCTGCTCGGCCCGGACGAGTACGACGTCGCGGGCGCCGGCACCGGTGTGGTCGAGGCCGACGCGCTGCTGGGCTCCGAGCGGGTCCGGGCCGGCGACGTGGTGATCGCGATGGCCGCCTCCGGCCTGCACTCCAACGGCTACTCGCTGGTCCGCCACGTGCTGTTGAACGAGGCCGGCTGGAAGCTGGACCGCAAGGTCGAGGAGTTCGGCCGCACCCTCGGCGAGGAGCTGCTGGAGCCGACCCGGATCTACTCGCTGGACTGCCTGGCGCTCACCCGCGCGACCGAGGTGCACGCCTTCTCGCACGTCACCGGCGGCGGCCTGGCGGCCAACCTGGCCCGGGTCGTCCCGGACGGCCTGCACGCCCGCCTGGACCGCGGCACCTGGACCCCGCTGCCGGTCTTCCGGACCGTCGCCGAGGTCGGCCGGGTGGCCACCCTGGAGCTGGAGAAGACGCTCAACATGGGCGTCGGCATGGTCGCCGTCGTCCCGCCGCACTCGGTGGACGCGGTGCTGTCCATCCTGGAGGACCGCGGCGTCGAGGCCTGGCTGCTCGGCGACATCGTGGAGCGCACCGACGAGCACGAGGCCGGCGCGGCCCTGTACAACGCCTACGAGGGCTTCACCGCGGGCTGACCGGCCCGCGGACGCGAGAGGGCCCCTCC